>DASPOR010000007.1 GCA_035625915.1 Alphaproteobacteria bacterium
CGGCGTTCGCCCCGCTCTCCGTGGTGCTGTCCGAATGGAGGTGCGTGTAGCCCAAGCCCGCGACCGGCGTGACCGTGAGCGGCGTGTCGAGCACGCCCGCGGGGTGGAAGGTGTAGCCGGTCTCGGCCGAGAAGCCATAGACCTGGCCATCGGGGCTGCTGGTCGCAGTACCCCCGGTGAAGCCGGGGAAGCTCACCGAACGGGAATTGTCGAAGGTGTCGACCCCGAAGGTGGCAAGCCCGCTCACGTACCAATCCCCTTGCCCGTGGGCATGCGGTGCGTCATCGAACGATCCTTTCTCGATCTCATTTCGCGCGGGTTTCTTGGGCGGGGGCCGTGGGAAGGTACGCGATTGAAGGGTTTGTTTAAGGTTTCTCTAATTTAGCTATTTTTTATTTAAACCATTGGGTTTGCGTTGTTTTTCGGTGCGGCACCGTGCCGGCCCCGGTAACCGGAGTCAAGCCCGAGTTGAGTCTCTCGGAAAGATACAACCTAGGGCGTCGATGCCCGAACACATGGATGGCCGGGTCGGGCCCGGCCATGACGAGTGGTGCTGGAACGCGTGGATGTCCGGGTCAAGCCCGGGCATGACGAACAAAGGGAACGCGAGTATCGCTTAGCTCCGTCATGCGCGCCCCCCGGACTTCGATCCGGGGGTCAGACCCGAGCATCCACGTCTTGGGGATGGCGCCGTCGAGGACATGGATGCCCGCGACAGGCGCGGGCATGACGGCGGTGGCGAATGGCGACCTACGCGCCGAAGGCACCTCGAAAGGCGAGGCCCCTCATGGTTCGAGACGGCCGCTTCGCGGCCTCGTTGCCATGCGGTTCCTTATTCACAGGATAAGATGACAGGACTTCAGTCGCCGGTCGCCGGTCCTGGCTCCTCGGGCGCGAAGTCGAGTTCGACTTTGGCGCCGTTGGGGTCGTGGAAGAAGAGCTGCCAAGCCCGGCTTCCCGCCTGACGGCGGAGCAAATAATCGATCTTCCGCCTCTCGAGCTTCGCGATCGTGTCCTGGAGGCCGGCGGCGCTGAACGCCATGTGATCGAGCACGCCGGCGGGGTCCTTGGGCAGCTCGCGCCCGGCGATGATGTGGAGGACCGCTTGCTCGCCTGCATAAAGCCACGCGCCGGGAAAGTCGAACGGGGGCCGGTATCCTTCCTTGAGACCGAGCAACTCCTTGTAAAACGCCTGGGTATTAGCGAGATCGCCGGCGAGCACGGTGAAGTGGTTCATTGCAGTGACGGTCATGGCGCCTCCCCGAGTTTCGACACTGGCATCTCAAGTTCGAGCATCTTAAGTTACGGTCGCCGCGGCCGCGCGTGATCGCGGTTCTCGGGCCGTGTTCGCGCCGCTTCCTCGCCAAGGTCCCGTGCCAAAAAATCGAGGAGACGGCGAAGACGGGCACTCGCCTCCATCGCGACGGCTCCCTTGTCGCACTCTCGCCAATCGTAGAAACCGAGGCCGGCTTCGAGGCCCGTCTCGCCGCGCTTCGGCAGTTCCTGGACGAAGCCGACCGGTGTGCGCGTATGGGCAAGTTTCGGCACGATCGCGGCCTGCGCCTTCGCATGTGTGCCGACACCGGCGATGTCCTTTTGCTCGATAAGGCCGGTCACGCACATGCGTGGGCCGAGGAGATGTTTTGCGACCTGGTCAACCTCATAGGCCGTCGCCGCACCCGTCTCGATCAAGGAATACGCCTCATGCAGGATCGCATGCTGGAGGCGGTTGATGAGATAGCCCTCGACCGGCTTGCGAACGAGAATCGGCTCCTTGCCGGTGCGCCGCATCGCCTCCGCTACGCGTTCGACGGCACGCGGCTCCGTCGCCGTGCCGCCGATCACCTCGACCATCGGAAACACATCGGCGGGTTGGAAATAATGCGCGCCGAGGAAGCGCTCCGGATGCGCCAAGCTCCCAGCAAGCTCATCGAGCGGCAGGCCCGAGGTGTTCGTCGCGATGATGACCGTCGGCGGATAGGCCGCTTCGATCGCGCGATAGCAGGCGAGCTTCGTCTCGACGTCTTCAGGCACGTTTTCGATCACGAGGTCGGGGACTTCCTTCGGCAGGTCGGCCGAGGCGACGACACCTTTGGGCAAACCGGGTATTTCAGCCCCGCGACGGCTCCAGATCGAGGTCTCGAAGCCGCCCTCGGCGAAGGATTTGGCAACACCTTTGCCCATCACGCCGGCGCCGACGATCAGCACGCGCTCGATGGGGTGCTGAGGGCTCTTCGTTCCGGTCATCGCGCGCGGCCGGATGTCGTGCTGATTTTTCTCCCGCCCACCTTTTCCTCCCCGATCCTACCAATGCCCGTCAGGGCCAAGATTATCCGCGCAGGGCATTTTCGTACGCGCAATGCCTTGCTGGCAATATCGCATATCACTTGAACGGCAGCGCTAGAGACGCCGTCGCTGGCATCGGGCGATGATGTAAGCTATGAGGTTCGCCACGTTCCTGCGGCACGGCGACGAGGCTTTCACGATGGATCCATTCAAGCGGCTTGCAATCGATTTCCTTTCGCGCCAACGCAATCTCAAGCGCGCCGCAAGCCTGTTTCAGGTCGCCTCTCGCAGTCTGGGCCTTGGCGGAAATCTCGATTTTCATCAAAGTGGCGAGGCTTATTTCCTCGGCCGCTATCTAGCGTCGCTCGGGATCGACCCGGTCGTACTCGATGTGGGTGCAAATCGCGGCCACTATGCGTTGCTGGTGTTGGAGATCAAGGCGGATGCCAAGGTCATCGCCTTCGAGCCCAATCCCGAATTGGCCAATCTCTTGGACGGTATCGGCAATCCACGTCTTAAAGTGGTTCATGCGGCGTGCTCGGATTTCGACGGTGAAGCGACGCTTTACACCAACGGACAAGAGCAGGGCTCGGGCATTGCCACGATGTTGCCGGAAAGCCTCGAGCTGCATCAAGTCGTCAAGGTGGTGCAGCACAAGGTTCCCGCAATGCGACTAGACGGCTTTTTGCGGCAGCAAGGACTCGAGCGGGTTGACCTGCTCAAGATCGATACGGAAGGCCACGAGCTGAAGGTGCTTGCGGGACTAGGTGCGGCGATCGAGCGGCGTGCGATCGATTGCGTGCAGTTCGAGTTCAATGCGGCCCATGCGCTGGCGCGGACGTTTTTGCGCGACTTCCAGGGGGTGCTCGCCGGATACGATTTTTTCCGCCTCACGCCGCACGGGATGGTCGACCTTGGCGCCTATCGACCGGAGACATGGGAACTTTTTCAGCAGCAAAACGTCGTCGCGTTGCTGCCCGAGGCCCTGGAGCGAATGCTAAAGGGGAAATAGCGCCGGCTGCCGCGGAGATCGAACGCGGTATCTGAAGGTGCGAGGCTTGGGTCGGGGTCCGGCGCGAGGGTGGATGGGCGTACCCCCGCGCCGGGGTAAGACTCCCTTCTGCCGGTGTTTGATCTACGACCGCAACAGGCAAAGAAAAGCCCCGCCCGTTCGAACAAGGGCGTTATTTGTCCTCTCGCCACATTTCCTTACCATGTGATCCGGATCATACGTGCGTGGCCCGGAGTTTGCTTACTTTCGTCGGCCAGGATCGCTCCGCGGAGGCTGTTGAGCGCGAGTTGGGGCAAGCTGGCGTGATCATTGGGAGGTAGTCGATGCGTGGCGTGAAGGCCGATTGGAGGCGATGGAGCCGTTCTGAACGAGTCGGCGCGATGGTCTTGGCCGTTCTTTGGATCGTCATTTGCGGCTCGTCCCTCGTCCAAGCATTTGCTAGCTGATTTGGGTTCGCCTGAATGCCTATCGGTTCGCATTTTGCACTGCAAAATTAGCTTTACATGCCACGCGGATACGTTTCATTCGCGGCTTTCTGACAAACCTCAAATCGGCATCGCCGTGCAGACGGTTTGGTCGGCCGCGGCTAGGGGCGACACACTATCCTTCTGAGGCAGCGTGCATTTCTGGCGCTGGATCGAGGACCTTGTAGCCGCGCTCCTCAAGGCAGCTTCTGACAGCACCTGCAAGCGGATCGGCAACACTCGACGCCGCGGTCGCCGGCCCATAGAGGGAGCCCGCGGCAGCACCACCGAGCGCACCTGCCCCGGCGCCAATCGCGGCCCCCGTTCCAGCGCTGCTGGTCAACGCACCGATACCGGCCCCCAACGCCGCCCCCCCGAATGCGCCAAAGACGAGCCCTGCTGCGATATAG
>DASPOR010000008.1 GCA_035625915.1 Alphaproteobacteria bacterium
ATGGTGCGCGCCTGGTCGGCGATCGAACGGGTGATCGCCTGGCGAATCCACCACGTCGCATAGGTCGAGAATTTGTAGCCGCGGCGATATTCGAATTTGTCGACCGCCTTCATCAGGCCGATATTGCCTTCCTGGATCAGATCGAGGAATTGCAGGCCGCGGTTGGTGTATTTCTTGGCGATAGAGATGACGAGGCGCAGGTTGGCTTCGACCATTTCCTTCTTGGCCTGGCGCGCTTCGCGTTCGCCCTTCTGCACCATGTGCACGATCTTGCGGAATTCGCCGATCTCAAGCCCGGTCTCGGAGGCGAGCGTGTGGATGTGCGTGCGCAATTCCTTGATGCGGTCCTTGTCGCGGGCGACGAAATTCTTCCAGCCCCTGGCCGAGAGTTTCGATACGCGGTTGAGCCAGCGCGGATCGAGCTCGGAGCCCTGGTAGTTCTTGAGAAAGTCTTCGCGGACGACGCCGTGGCTTTCGGCAAGCCGCATCAGCCGGCCTTCGTGGCTGACCAGCCGCTTGTTGATGTCGTAAAGCTGTTCCACGAGCGCATCGATGCGGGCCTGATTGAGCCGCAGCGACTTGACCTGCTGGATGATCTCTTCCTTGAGCTTCTTGTATTTGCGCTCCTGGCTCGGCGTGAGCGAGCCGGTCGAGTGCAGCTTGTTGTGGATGTCCTGCTCCTGCAGGCGCCGCAGCCGCTTGAACTCGTTGGCGATGGTGTCGAAGGTCTCGAGCACTTTGGGCTTGAGCTCGGCCTCGATCGCGGCGAGCGACATGGAATTTTCCAGATCGTCCTCGTCGATGTCGGATTCCGGAATTTGGCCTTCCTCGCCGCCTTCCTCGCCGTCGCCGGTTGCCGCGACAGGCTTGAACGGCGTCGCGACGGGCGGCGCCGAAGGCGGCGACGCCGCCTGCTGCGGCACGAAGCCGCCATTGCCGGCCGGCATGCCGTTGCCGGCAACGGGCGGATCGCCGCCGGGCATGCTCGGAGCGGCCTGCTTGGCGTCGGGGCCGGCATAGGTCGCTTCGAGATCGATAATGTCGCGGAGGAAGACTTTTCCTTCGTTCAATTCGTCCCGCCAGATGATGATGGCCTGGAACGACAGCGGGCTTTCGCAAAGGCCGGCGATCATCGCTTCGCGGCCGGCTTCGATGCGCTTGGCGATGGCGATTTCGCCCTCGCGCGAGAGGAGTTCCACCGAGCCCATTTCGCGCAAATACATCCGCACCGGATCGTCGGTGCGTTCCGCGGGCTCGCGCGTTTCGGATTTGGCGGGGGTCTTGGTCGAGACCTCGACGAGCTCGCCGGATTCGCTCTCCTCTTCCTCGGGCTCCTCGCGGTTCTCCTCGTCGTCGTTGTCGGCTTCTTCGGTCTCGACGACGTTGATGCCCATTTCGTTCATCATCGCCAGCACGTCCTCGATCTTCTCGGAAGTGACCTCCTCGGACGGCATGACCGCGTTGAGCTGCTCATAGGTGACATAGCCGCGCTTCTTGGCCTGCTTGATCATCTTCTTGACGGCGGCGTCGGAAAGATCGAGCACGGGGAGCGGTGCATCGGGGGTCTCCGGGGCGTCCTTTTCGGTCGCTTCGGATTCCTTCTGCGGGGCCGCCATTCCTGGTCGGACGGCCTTGGCCTTAGCCGCGACGGTCTTGGTGGCCACGCTTTTGGTTGCCATTGCTCTATCTCCAAGTCTCCAAGCGCGCGCATGGTCGGGGTCGGCGCGTCTTACTGGGTCCCCTATCCTATGGCGCGAGACTCCAGCGCCGCAGGGAATGGATCGCGGGGACCGGGCGATGCCCTTGGTCCCCAGTTTGTTGGGCCGCCCACAGGGCGCTAACGGCCAAAAGAGCAGCGCCGGCAAGGGTCTTACCGGCCCGCGCCACCCGAATCGAGGTCAAATTTGTCGAAACTGCGTTAAGCTCCGACTAAGCGTCTCAACAGCGAGAGGTGACCTCTTATTCGCCTCCGCTGCCCCACCCCGCTTTCAGGGGTGGGATACGCGTTACAAAGACCGTGCCGGCCGGCCCGACGAAGCTCCAAAGCCTTCAATCAGGGCTTCGGTTCCCTCCAGCGTAGCCAACCGGGTTTTGACGTCGCGCAACCGCGCGTAATTCGCCTCGGAATT
>DASPOR010000009.1 GCA_035625915.1 Alphaproteobacteria bacterium
CCGCTCGGAAGGGACTGAGACCTTCAGCGCCACCGTGACAGCCGTCCAATTCTCGGCGGATTACCTTCCGGAAAAGGACCTCGCCCTACATGCGGATGCGGAATACACGCGATACGGCTATCAAGGCGCCAGCCGCACGGATCAGGGTCCGGATGCACGAGTCTATGCATACTATTTCATCAACAGATACATAAGTACTGGTCCGGAATTCCGTTACATCGAGCGCTTTTCCGATGACCCGACCGCCCGATTCACGCGATTCGAAATCCTTTATCGCGTGACCGCTCAGTATTGAGTCGCGGTTCGCGCTGACATCACCTTCTTGAAGTCAAAACCGCAAGCCGACGCGGCGGCGCTGCGCCATTGGCGTTTGTTGTGGCATTTGCGGGTGGTAGCCTTGAAATGACGTTGAAAAATCGATCTGACAGTCGGTCAGGCGGACCGCCTGCAGTAGCAGTGTACTTTGACAGAACAGTCGCACCTTGGCGAGACAGTTGGCGACATGATTCGAATTTTCCGCGTTCACGTACCGATCCCACTGTTGGCTTTGGGGCTCGCCGACGGTGCGCTCCTTTATTCCGTCATTGGGTTCAGCTTGGGTCTCTCGCGCGGGCTCGGCGGCATGTTTCCCGCTTTAACGTGGGAGCTTTTCCCGGAAAAGGCCATATTTCTCACGTCAGTATTGGGTTGCGCGTTCATGATGGGGGTTTACAACCGCGAATTCCTGGACAACATCCGGGCACTTGGCAACCGCATTCTGGTAGCGGTTGGATTGTCATTCTTGATGCTAACGGTGATCTTTTACGTCTTGCCGATGAATCGCATTTGGATGAGCGCCTTGCTGCCAGCGATGTTCGCCAGCACATGTTGGCTCCTCGCAAGCCGCTATTATTTCCGAAAATTAGTGAGCTTGGCACTGTTGAGCCCGCGGGTCCTCGTCCTTGGTGCAGGTTCGGTTGCGAGTCGAATCGAGGCCATCGAAATGCTTGCTCGTTCTCATTGTTTCACTTGCGTCGGATTCGTTCCCATTGGCCCGGGGCAACCTTGCGTCGATCGTCAGCGGTTACTCAATGTCGAAGACGTGGGTACCATTTGCGAGGAGCAACGTGTGGATGAAATCGTCGTGGCGCTCGACGAAGGACGGAATGCATTTCCCGTGGAACCTTTGCTCGAATGCGGATTTCGAGGTGTCCGCATTACGATGATGGCGAGTTTTGTCGAGCGCGAGCTCGGTCAGGTCGATATCGATAATCTGGATTCAAACTGGCTGATTTTCTCGGATGGCGGTTCGAGGCGTATCATCGCGCGAATCCTGAAGCGTTGCCTCGACATTGGGTTGAGTGTGGCGCTCCTTGTTTTTACGCTGCCAACCACTTTGGTCGTGGCATTGGCGATCTACCTTGAGGACGGATTACCCATTTTCTATCGCCAGGAGCGGACCGGGCTCCGTGGAAAGACTTTCAGTATGCTGAAGTTCCGCAGTATGTGCCGCGATGCAGAGCGGGACGGGGTCGCCAGGTGGGCGGCGGTAGCCGATCCACGCGTCACCCGCGTGGGAGCCTTCATCAGGAAGGCGCGATTGGACGAGATTCCACAGGTTTGCAACGTTCTAAAAGGCGACATGAGCTTCGTAGGACCGCGACCCGAGCGTCCGTCGCTCATCGAGAGGATCAGCTGCGAGATCCCATATTACAAATACCGACACATGGTGAAGCCCGGAATAACCGGGTGGGCGCAAATCAATTACGGGTATAGCGATTCAATTGCCACTGCGCGCGAGAAGCTGAAATTCGACCTTTATTATGTAAAGAACTTCGGCGTTTTCCTCGACCTCATCATTTTATTGCAGACAGCACGCGTGATTTTGTGGCCGTCGGGTGCTAGGTAGCAATAGCCTTCCAGGGAGGGCCGCGCCGCGGCGGGCGCGCGCGCGTCTGTCGCAGCGCGCCAACGCGGGCAAACGTCCTACAGTGCGAGGTAGATCAGGTACACGCCAGCCCACCCCGCTACGCAAAATATAAAGGTTGCTGCATAGGAGCGCCGGACGCTCCAGCGATGGGGCGTAGTGATACCGAAATCGGCCTCCCGGCGGGTCCCGGCTATCACGTCGTGAACGAGAGTGTTGTCCAATTTCGCTGCCGTTAGACGATGGAATATCGACAACTGTTCGCGAATCTGTGCAGTTCCACTGTACAGAACGAAGGTTAATAGCACGTTAAAGCCGCAAACGCTTAGAAGCTGTTCGGCCTCAACGCGCCCCGAAAACGCCAGCACCAAGTGCGGACGACGTGGTGGGCTGGTGGTTTTCAAGAAATGACAGCTTTGAACTGACCGAAATCGAGGTCAGGTCGACGGAATTCCGAGGGAAAGGCGGGCGGGGACATAAATGCGACGGATCGGATTTGCAGGCGTGCGCGCCTCTGGCCGCGGCATCGATGCCAAAGTGCGGCGCAACCCTTCATCGAGGCTGGTGTTCACCAAAAAACCGAGATGCTGGCCTGCAAAGCTTGGATCCCCGATCGAGGCACGAACATCGCCGACGCGTGTTTCGACATGCACAGCGTCGAGCCTTGTACCGCATTGATCTGCAATACATTTGGCGAGCTGCAGTATTGTAGTCCCTGTGCCGGTGCAGACATTGAGCACCGGGGCGTCGAATGGCATGCGATCCATTGCTAATAAAATCGCGCGAACTGCGTCATCGACATACACGAAATCGCGTGTTTGCCCGCCATCGCCATGGACAGTTACGCCCTTTCCGGCACGAAGCCGTTCGCAAAAGATCGAAATTACGCCGGAATAGGACGACGTTGGGTCCTGTCGAGGCCCGAAGACATTGAAGAATCGCAAACCCGACGTGGGCACGCCGTGAACAATACGTGCGACTCGGGCGTGAAGTTCGCAGCCGAGCTTATCCGCGCCATAGCTCGACAATGGTGAGGGGTGGGTCGATTCGGCAAGGGGTGGGGTCCCGGCAGCCCCATAAACCGCGGCGGATGAGGCATACACGACCGGCGTAGGTGGATCCGTTCTCCGTGCCGCATCCAACACGGCGATGGTACCGGAAAGATTAGACCGATGGGTGCCAACCCAATTGTCGTTGCCGCTTTCAACCGAAGCAATGGCAGCAAGATGGAAACAACCATCTACCCCAATCATCGCGCGACGCACCAGGTGATGGTCGGTGACGTCGCCACGTACGAACGCAGCCTTGGGCGACAGATTCTCGATTCGGCCAGTGGAAAGATTGTCGAGTACGCGAACTCTGTCTCCGCGTGCGAGCAGTGCGTCCACCAAGTGTGATCCGATAAAGCCGCACCCCCCTGTGACCAGCCATTTTCTACGGTCTAGGTTCGGCTTGCCGTGGATCAAAACTGTTGTCCCAATCCCCATCGAAAGTGCCTAGCGCTGTTGTTCAGTCCCACAGTCACCGACGAACAGTCCACGTCGCATCACAGTACTCACGTGAATCTAGGTTATCACCGGTGCCCGTCCGCGATGCCTATCATATTTTGGTGATCGACAAGGTTGTGGGGAGGTTGGCTACGCGGACAAAACGAAGCGTTACGGTGTGTCGAATGAAACCCCGGGTGCCCGGACAAAATGGCGGCATTGCGCGGCAATTTCCGCATAGAAGTTTTCACGCGCTACTGGGTGTTCAGCCTGGTGACGACAGCGATGAGTGCGCTCGGCGGCTCTCCGCTGGCGCTGCAGGCATCAGCTCCTCGGGTGCGGCTTGATCAGGGTTGCAGCACCGGGCGCTTTGGCGATACCCAGATTTGTTCCGCCCCAGACCCCCTAATACCGGCGCCGAGAATGGAGACTATTCAGTAAAATGCAGAAGTCGAAGGATAGCAGTAGCCGCTAGCGTGGTGGATTTGAAGTTCCTGTCATTTTGGCGGCATCTGCGTTCAGGAACTTCAAATCCGAATACCACACTAGATACAATATGTTCCTCGTGTGGCTTTGAATCCGAAATTCGCTCACGGTCTTGCACCCAGATGTGGCGAATTTCGGATTCGCCTCACTAGGCACCAACGACCTCGAGTTGCACGTCGACATTGCCCCGAGTCGCGTGGGAATACGGACAGATTTTCTCGTGAGCTTCCCGAACCAGTGATTCGAGTTCCCCGCGCGCGAAATTTCGGTCCTCAACGCGCATTTTTACAGAGATGCCGAACCCGCCGCCCTCCCGCGGGCCAACCGAAACGGCGCAAGTTACCTTTGCCGTCGTAGCATCTTTCTTGTGTTGCTTCGCGACGAAATCGAGTGCCCCACCAAAACAGGCCGCATAGCCAGTCGCAAAGAGATGCTCAGGCGTGGTGGTATCGGGCTTGCCCGGTCCCCCCATCGCTTTTGGCACGGACAAATTGACCGCCACCGATCTGTCGCTTGTCTCACTATGTCCGTTACGTCCCCCGATGGCAGTAGCCGTTGCCGTGAAAAGCGGATTGATTTTGTCCATGGCGTCACCCGTCCTTATATGGAAAAAGGAAGACCATTCCTCGACCGAATTTATTTGGCATCAAGTCACGATGCGATCAAGGTCTGGGCGGTCATCCGCCACGGCCACCCGCGGCAAGGCTTCGAATAAGTACTCGGGCTCGCATGCCTGCTTGCAAAAAACGGCAGGCGACAGTTGGGCCAAACCTGCATTAGGATCGCCCGAACGGCAAGAGGGGTACTAATGTCATGACCGTTGCAACACAGACCGATTTCGAGACAGCGCTGGTCGAGACCGCGAAGCGGGTTTTGCCCGGGGGAACCTTTGGAAATTTCGCGCCTGACGTCGTGATCCGCGAAGGGCGTGGCGGACGGGTCTGGGACGAAAACGGGAAGGAGTATGTTGACTATCTTCTCGGCTCGGGGCCGATGCTGATCGGGCATGCGCATCCGGAAGTGAACGCGGCGGTCGCGGCACAAGTGCCCCAGGGAACGACCTTCTTCGCCAATAACCGCCACGGCATCAGGCTCGCAGAGGCCATAGTCGACGCAGTTCCATGTGCGGACAAGGTTCGCTTCGTCTGCACCGGCACCGAAGCGGATCTCTATGCCATGCGAGCGGCACGAGCATTCCGCAAGCGCGATAAAATCCTCAAGTTCGAGGGCGGCTATCACGGCATGAGTGATTATTCGCTCATGAGCTTGGCGCCCAAGCGGCCGGGTAACTTTCCTCAGCCGACGCCCGATTCCGCGGGTATTCCGCGGAGTGTGCGCGACGAAGTTCTGGTAGCACCCTTTAACGATCTCGAAACGGTCGCGAGCTTGGTTCGAGAGCATGAGGACGATCTCGCAGGTATCATCGTAGAGCCGTTCCAACGTATCATCCCTCCGAAGCCAGGGTTTCTCGAAGGGCTTCGTAGGATCACCGCGGACCATGGCATCCCGCTCATCTTCGATGAAGTCGTTACGGGCTTCCGGTTCGCTTACGGCGGCGCTCAGGAATACTACGGCGTCACACCCGACATCTGCACACTTGGCAAAGTCATCGGTGGAGGATTCGCGATTGCCGCGATCGCAGGGCGGGAGGACATCATGTGCCACTTTGATCGCAGTATCGTCGGCGACGAGGACTACTTAATGCAAGTTGGCACGCTCTCCGGTAATCCGGTGGCGGCCACGGCTGGACTTGCGACACTGGCGGTCCTCAAACGCCCCGGCGCCTATGATCGGATTTTCGCAACGGGGCGCGAGCTGATGGAAACGCTCGACGAGCTTCTTAAACGCGCCGGTATTCCGGCGCGGGTCGTTGGAGAGCCGCCGTTATTCGACATAGTGTTCAGCGATGGCGACGTCTGGGACTACCGGGGCGCCCTGCGTGGCGATGCAAAATTGCTTCAGCGTTTCAATGGGCTGCTCCGCAATCGCGGCATTCTGAAGGGCGAATCGAAGTATTATGTTTCGCTGGCGCACACTGCCGAAGACATCCGGCATACCCAGGACGCCTGGGCATCGGCGATCGAGGAACTTGTTTCGGATCATGCGGCTCGCCAGTGACGGCAAATTGTCACGGGCGTCCATAGGGGGAGGCCGCCGGTTCGGTCAGTTGACCGGATGGGCCGAGAGATCGATTGCGGCAATGAATCCCCGCGTGCCGCCGACTTCGACCTCGTACCACTGATATCCGTTGACTGCGCCAATAACCTCGCCGACCACGGGGACAGCGCTTTTGGCATGCACGGTGCCTATCGGCCTGCCAGCGAGGCCGGGCGTCTCCCTGAGTTGCAGATTCTTGCGGAGCCAAATCACTCGCGGGGGCGATATCTGTCTGACCTGCTGATAGTGGGCGGAGTGAGGGGGATTTACGGGCGTGACTGTCTCCGAGGTGGCTGGTGCAGCGGGTTGAACCGGGGCACCTGGCGGTGGTCCGACCGGGGTCACTGTCCCCAAAGTTCCCGCCCCTTGGCCGGGCGAAACCGGTGTGACCGATTGTGCCAAGGCAGGTAAGGGCGAAATTGCACCAAGATAACTTGCAACCAGAATCGCCCGGCTGCTCACGCCTAAGACCCGTCCCGACCTCGGAAGAAGGCACATGAGGCGCTTCCCCTCTTTAGCGGTTCGAATTTTCAATAAGAAATCCAGTTTAGCACGGTCGTCGACGGTCCGCCGCTTTCCTGCAAAAGGTGCTGAACCGATTTGAGGTGCTACGTGCGATTTGCCTCGGCAGGTGCTGCGGCTCCGTCGTGCACGGCACTCTCCGCCCACCGTCTCATCAGCTCGTTCGACGGCAAAGTCTCATCGAGCACTTTTCGCGCCGTCTCGCCGCCGGCCGCGGGCACGAGTTTCGGGTCCAGGAGTCCGATCTGCACCAGAACTGACGCCTGATCCCAATAGATGTGTTCATGATAGAGTTTGTCGCCGCGAAAATTCACAATGGCTACGAGCGGCACCTCGACGTATTTGCCGCTCGGCTTTATACCCGGAAGCATCCAGTCGATCTCCCGGTCGTGGGTGAAACAGAAAATCATCTCGTCGACGACCCGGTCGGCGCCCACGGTGCGAGAGATCGGAATGAGTTTGGTGTCGGCAGGGTTCGAGTTGACGAAGTGATGCCGGTAAAAACGCTCGAGGTCCTTGAAGCCGACGCCGCCCGTCATGGTCGGCACATGATTGACGTATGGTTCTGCGACCATCGTGCGCATTGTCGCGTCGACGTCGCGCTCGCCGAACTCAAAATAGGTATGCCGTTCCCAAAGCTGACTGAGATTATAGAGTGGCCCCATGGCCCTGCGGAGCAAGGCTATTGAACGCGAATGCGCCATCATCGCTGAAGGCTTGTGAAAATACGGCCCGCCGGGACGCGCAAAACCATGGTCAGCATCGGCATAAACGTAAATATCGACAGCTGGGCGCTCTTCGAGTGCGCGGCGAATCGCGTCGACCGCCTGGGGCGGATTGTGGCTGTCCTTCTCTCCGAAATGCAGGACCATCGGGCACTCGATCGCGGCCGCATCGCCAAGAAATTTTTCGATTCCCACCCCATAATATGCAACCGCGGCATCGACCCCGATGCGCGCGGCCGCAAGATACGAAAGTAGGCCGCCTAAACAGAATCCAAGCGCCCCAACCCGGCCCGTGCATTCGGGGAGTGCTCGCAATGCGGATACGGTTGCGTCAATGTCGTCGACCGCTCGATCCAAACTGAACTTGCTGTAATACTCGAGTGCCTTTTGGCGATCCGGCTCTGTAGCGCCTAATTCGATACCGGGTGCTAAGCGCCAAAAGAGATCGGGAGCGAGTACGATATAGCCTTCCTCGGCATATCGGTCGGCAACGTCGCGGATGCAGCGGTTGACGCCATAGATTTCGTGGAGAAGCACGATCCCCGGCCCGCTGCCCTCATTCGGCATCGCGAGATAGGCCTTGAAGCTGCCACCGTCGTTGGCTGCCACCGTGACATACCGAGCCGCCATATCCCGCCCTCCCGAGCCCCTGGTTGTGGAGAAAGGCGAGGCTACGATTGCTCTCAGCGGCGAGTCAAATGGCGCATCGAAGTCGCCGGAGGACCCCGGTCATGTTTTGAACGACACAATAGAAAGTGAAAAAGTCCATTAGGAGCAGGTCGTCCCCGTATTGCAACTGATTGCGGTCCATACCCACCCTTGTTAGGCTTTCGGACGCTTCACGCCATGCCCACATTTCGGGGGGATGATCGAATTCGCGCGCAACCGTCGTCGGCGGAGAATCGTCGCACATTTGGCGCAGGCCAGGTGTTTCTCATTGTCATGACCGTATGGGCGCTTGGGATGATTCTGCCCTCGCTCTACAGCGTCGTGCAACCGCTCGCCTCGTTCGGTGTTTCGACGGACAATGATGGCGTCGTTCTCGACGTCGTTGCACCCTTCGAGGATGCGCGTAAATCGCCCGGCGCGATTGCCGGCATTGTACCTGGCGACCGCATAGACCTGCACGTCATGCAATGCTTTGTACCGGCCAGCCGTTCATGCACGAGCGTTGTCGCTCTGCTCGGTGGTCTCGGCGGGATGCAATATTCCTGGCCCGACCGCGAGGTCGATCTGACAATCCTGTCCGCGGGTGGCGGGGCCGCTCGCACCATACATCTACGCGCAGCGCTTGCGCCGCTTTCTTGGGCAGCGCGCCTAGTTTTGTTTGCGGACACCGTCGTCGGCGTCCTCTTCGTCGCCATTGCATTCTGGTTGGTCTGGACGAGGCCCAGCCGAATGACCTGGGGCTTCTTTCTTTATGCGGCTTGGTTCAACCCCGGACAGACTTACGCCTATTACGCTGTACTGCAGGCTTGGCCAGTCGCGGTACTTATTCAGGAGTTCGCGGAGGTACTCGCACAAGGTGCCGCCAACGCCGGCATCCTCGTATTTGCGCTGCGCTTTCCGACCGACGAAGTCAGCCAGGGCTGGAATTGGGCGGAGTGCGCGGTGCCGTGGGTCGGCGCTTTCTTCGCTATACTCATGCTTCTGACATCGGCCAATCTGTTCGGCTTTCCGACCGAGCGCATCACCGACACGGCTTATCTCGGCAATTACGCGGTCGCCGCCGCGGTGATTCTCGTGCTGTTGGTCCGCCGGCGGCATCTGCAGCCGCAGGACGAGCAACGCATGCGGTGGGCGATCGCAGGCTGCGCCATTGGAATGCCGGCCTTCATCTTCGCGGAAATTTGCCAGTCGTCGGGCCTGCTGTACGATCTTTGGGGCGCCACGCTCTCACAGACGACGGTCGGCCTCATCTATTTGCTTCACGGAGTCCTCGCCTATTTCGTCGGTACCGCGGTACGCCGTCGACGTGTGGTGAGCGTTGCAATCCCGCTACGGCACGGCACAATCACCACCGCGCTCATGCTCATACTCGGTGTCCCCATTGTGTACCTCCACGAAACCGTTACGGTGTATCAGGAAAGCCTTCACCTGCCCGTATGGGTCTGGCCGCTCGTCGTCGCACCCCTCGTCCTGTTCATGTTCAACCGCCTTCACGACGCGGCTGTCGAACTCGTAGACCATGCTTTCAACCGCGGCTATCACAGGGCCCGTGACAGCCTCAAGCGGGCCGGACAGGAGATGCGCAACGCCGCCAGCCTCATGGATGTCGACAGGCTGCTGGTTGAGACACCAGCCCGAGTGTTGAAGTTGTCATCCAGCTCGGTCTTCCGCTACGTCGATGGTGCGCTCCGAAGGGCAGATCCGGCGATTGGCTGGGACCACGCCGCGCTTAAGGAATTGCAGCCAGATCACGATGATCTCGTCGCGCTGGCTCTTGCGCGCGACACGCCACTTCGCCTCCGGCGCGGCCAATGGCAACGCCCGGGCCTCCCGCCGGACGATTGCGCACCTTGTCTGATTGTGCCGGTAAGCGGTGGCGCGCGAGAAGGTACTGGCGTGGCACTCTTCGGACCTCATTTGGTTGGCAGTGACATCAACGTGGACGAGCGTGAAATGCTTCACGAACTCGCCACGCATGCCGCTACCGCTTACGATCGTGTGGAAACGGAGTTGCTTCGCCGCGAAGTCCGCGAACTTCGCTCGAAAATTGCAGCAATCGGAGATAGGGCGGTTGCAGGAGAACCGCGTCCATAGGATCGGCTACCGGGACACTCCGTCAGAACTCGACGGCAAATCGGCTAACCGCCAGCCATTCTCGGCAGGATGAAGACCTCGCTGCCCGGTGGAATCGCGCGGAACCAATCGTCGCGGTAGATCTGACCGTCGATCGACACCGCAACACCGCGATCGAGCATCGGCTTGAGCTGCGGATGCTCCTGCCCGAGACGTGATAGGAGCTGGTGAATATTGGCGGCTTCGACCTGGAACTCGCTTTGGCCGCCAACGGCTGACTTGAGTGACCCCGAGAGTGTCACCTGCACCATCAGCGGCGCCCTTTGGCACTTGACTGCGAGTCAATTGCCTTCAGAACGCGAGGTGGGGACATTGGCAGCTCTGTGAGCCGCACGCCGGCCCCTGCCGAGACGGCATTGGCGATGGCCGCCAGAGGCGGCACGATCGACGTCTCGCCCACACCGCGCACGCCGTAGGGATGGCCCGGATTTGGTACCTCGACGATCACCGTGTCGATCATGGGCAGATCCGACGCAACGGGGATGCGGTAATCGAGAAAGCCAGGGTTTTGCAGCCGGCCGTCCTTACCGTATATGTACTCCTCGTTGAGCGCCCAGCCGATGCCCTGCACGGCACCGCCCTGATATTGGCCCTCGACGTAACTTGGGTGAATAGCCTTGCCGGCATCCTGCACGACGGTGTAGCGCTTGATCTGAACCCGTCCTGTCTCGCGGTCGACTTCCGCATCGGTCATATGCACGGCAAAACTGACGCCAGCGCCATCGGCATTCACTTCGTAGTGTCCTGCAATCGGGCCGCCGGTCTTGGCGGCGGTGCGCGCGATCTCCGCGAGGGAGAGCGGTTCGAAATTTCCCGCATTCGGCCCCGAGGGCTTGGCATGGCCGTTTTCCCACACGACCGCATCGGCCGGAATGTCCCAAATCTTCGCGGCACGGGCGCAGAGCTTGGCGATGGCATCGCGGGCGGCCTCGATCGTCGCCAGTCCGGTCGAGAAGGTGACGCGGCTGCCCTCGGAGATGTCGTTGTAGCCGAGCGAGCTGGTATCGGCGACGATGGCCCTCACCTTGTCGTATTCGATCCCAAGCTCCTCCGCGGCGATCAAGCACATCGACGCGCGCGAGCCGCCGATATCCGGGGTGCCAACCGCAAGCACGACCGTACCGTCGACGTTGACGTTGAGCGATACGCATGTCTGGCCGCCGAAATTGAACCAAAAGCCAGCGGCGATACCGCGCCCTTGGCTCGGCCCGAGGGGAGCTTTGTAATGCGGGTGCTTACGGGCCGCTTCGAGGCACGGGATCAGGCCGATCCGGTTGTATTTCGGACCGTAAGATGACCGTGTGCCCTCCCTGGCGGCATTCTTGAGACGAAGTTCAATCGGGTCCATCCCGATCTTTTTCGCGAGCTCATCCAGCACGCTTTCGACTGCGAATGCCACCATCGGTGCACCGGGCGCTCGATATGCCGCTTGCTTCGGCCGGTTGGTGACGACGTCATAGCCGACCGCCTTCACGTGCTCGAGGTCGTAGCAAGCGAAGGCGGACATCGCGCCAAGCGACACCGGCGATCCCGCAAAGGCGCCACCCTGAAAACGTATATCGGCACGCGCGCCCGCGATTCGCCCGTCCTTCTTCACGCCGATCTTGACCGTGATACTCGAACTCGACGTCGGTCCGGAGGCGCGGAAGACTTCCTCGCGAGACATGACGATCTTCACGGGCTTTCCGGCCTTGCGCGAAAGTGCCAACGCTACCGGCTCGATAAACACCGTCGTCTTGCCGCCAAACCCGCCGCCGATCTCCGAGGCCGTCACACGCAGCTTCGACACGTCCATGCCGAGGAGTTCCGCGCAGGTATTGCGCACCATGAAGTGCCCTTGGGTGCAGACCCAAAGCTCGCCCTGGCCATCGCTGCCCACGCTTGCTAGACAGGCGTGGGGTTCGATGTATCCCTGATGCGTGGCCTCGGTTTTGAACGTGCGCTCGACGATGACGTCCGCCGCTTTGAATCCTACTTCTGGGTCGCCATGGCCGAATTCGTGGCGGGCTGCAATATTGGACGCCTTCTTCGGCGCCGGATCGACGTTGGCCGTGATCATGTCGCTATGCAGGATCGGCGCGCCCGGCTTCATCGCCTCGTCGACGTCCGTGACGTGCGGCAAGATCTCGTAGTCGACCTCGATGAGCTGGAGCGCCTTGCGCGCGATGGATTGTGTGGTTGCGGCCACCGCCGCGACGGCATGCCCGTCATAGAGCGCTTTGCCCCGCGCCATGACGTTGTGAAGCACGTCGCGCAGGCTTGGGTCGCTGTCGCGAAAATCTTCGGCCGTCACGATCGCTTTGACGCCTGAGAGCTTGGCGGCCTTCGCCGTATTGATGCGACGAATTCGGGCGTGGGCGTGCGGACTGCGCAAAATCCGGCCGACCAGCATGCCCGGCGCATTTGCGTCGGCGCCGAATTTGGCGCGACCGGTCACCTTCTCGAGTCCGTCCGGCCGCAACGGCCGCGTGCCGACCATCTTGAACTTGTGCGTCGCAGGGTCCAAGCGTGCATCGAGTGGCATGGTTCAGCCCTTTCTCATCTCGGCGGCGGCAGCCTGGACTGCCCGCACGATCTTGTCATAACCGGTGCATCGGCAGAGATTACCGGCCAGGCCGAAGCGGATTTCCATTTCCGTCGGATTTGGGTTGCGGTCGAGAAGCGCCTTGGCCGCAACGAGAAAGCCCGGCGTGCAAACCCCACATTGCAATGCGGCGAACTCAAGGAATTTATCCTGAAGCGGGTGAAGTCTTTCGCCATTTGCTATGCCCTCGACAGTGCCAATCTTTCGGCCGGCCGCTTCGGCCCCGAGCACCAGGCAAGAACAGACGAGGCGGCCGTCCAACATGACACTGCAAGCACCGCAATCGCCGGTTCCGCACCCTTCCTTGCTCCCGGTCAGGCCGAGCCGGTTTCGCAGCACGTCGAGTAACGTCTCGTCCGGCTCGCAAACGTAGTCGACGGCGTCGCCGTTTATTGTTGTTGAAACGTGGATTTGCGGCATTATTTCCCCCTTGCGCGCTGCAGTGCCGTTACCGCTGCCCGGCGCGCCAGAACGCCAGCGACCTTGATGCGGAATTCCTTAGTGCCGCGCTTGTCGTCGATTGGCCGGCAGGCAGCCGACGCGGCGGCGGCGAGGCGGCCGAGCGCCTCGGCGTCGACCTTGGTGCCGATCAGCGCCTTGGCCGCCTCGGGGACAAGGATCACGCGCTCGGCGACGGCACCGAGGGCAACCCGTGCGGCTGTGCAAACGCCCTTACTGTCGAGTGTCAAGCTCACGCCGACCCCAACGACGGCGATGTCCATTTCGGTGCGGGGAATAAAACGCAAATAGGCATCGCCCGAGCGCGACGGCCGTTTGGGCAGCAGGATCGCCTCGACGATTTCGCCCTTCTTGAGGGAGGTTTTGCCGGGGGCGGTCGCGACTTTTTCGACCGGCACCACGCGCTTGCCCCGCGGCCCGGCTATGGCCGCCGAGGCGCCAGCTGCGACCAATGCGGGAACGCTATCGGCGGCGGGAGAGGCGTTGCACAGATTGCCGACAATTGTCGCGCGCCCCTGGATCTGGACCGAACCGATCAGGTTCGCCGCCTCGACCACGCCAGGCCAAGCCTTACGAAGCGCTCTGTGCTCGCCAAGCTCAGCGCCGGGGACGGCGGCACCGATCCGGAACCCTCCCCCGTTCGCCGTGACTGTCCGCATGCTCGGTATGCGCTTCACATCGACGATAAGGTCGGGTGCGATCCTGTCTGTGCGCATCTGAACGAGTAAGTCGGTCCCGCCGGCTAATACGCGGGCAAGGCCGCCTTTGCCAGAAAGGAGTTTCACCGCGGCGTTGATCGTAGTCGGTGCTTCGTATCGCATGATTTGCATTTCACGGTTGTGTGGAACAAATCGTGGGCGCCGAACGCGTCCTCCCGTCGCCAAGATTAGAGCGATTCGAGTTCAAGCGCACCCAAATATTGCCGCGCATGAGCGATGCGTGGCGCGCAATCCAAACCAGGTTCGAAGCATATTTGTCAAGGTTTCCGGCCGAATCCAACAGCCTCCGACACCGCGTGATCGACGCATCAAGTTTCGTTCGGCCGCTCGAAGCCACCGGAGAGCACCAACGTCTCGATACGCTCTACGTCATAGCTATCGATAATCTGGGCCACCGCTGCCTCTGCTTCCGTCGCCAAGTCGTCACCGCACGGCTCGGGTTCGCCGCGCCGCCATTCCTTTAGATAGGCGTCCGAGTCGCGTGCGCCGACGCGCATTGCCGTGCGGTCGATAGCCTGGATAAATCGCTCGGGCAACTCCCTCCGTTCGCTCTCCCGCCCTTTTTTGACGATAACCTGCGCCGGAATGTCCCGCCAATAGACGACGATCCGCTGTCCCATGCCGTGAGCCATCCTGATTGTGTTTCGTGTGCGCGTTCGGGCCGACGCGGCGGTGTCGAGCCAACGAACCCAATTTCGTCAAAGACATTACACGATCGGCAGCAGCTCTTGCGAGTGGCAAGGCCGCGCCGCTGCGGCATATGTTTAGGTAAGGTGCCGAAGCCACACTCTTGCCGTGCGGCACGCTTGTGATAAGCTTCGCCGCCCGCTTCGTCAGGAGGTGGAAAATGCAGTTGGTATCGACAGTAACCTCAAGTGTGAAGCCTGCCGCTGCCGAATGGCAGGCGCGTGTCGATCTTGCAGCCGCCCATCGCATGGCGGTTATCCACGGCTTCAACGAAGGTATCTTCAATCACTTTACGCTTGCCGTACCTGGTAAGTCAGACCGTTTCTACCTCATCCCCTTCGGGCTCTACTGGTCCGAGGTGGCCGCAAGCTCCTTCATGGAGGTCAGCTACGACGGCCGCCTACTCAGTGGCGCTGGCGAAGTCGAGCGCTCGGCGTTTTGCATTCACGCACCAATCCATCGCCTGAGCCCAGGTGCCGCCTGCGTTCTGCACACCCATATGCCTTACGCGAGTGCCTTGACGCGGCTCGAAGATCCGCACATCGCGGCAATCGGGCAAACCGAAGCCGCTTTCCTCAACATCACGGCCTACGATCAGGACTATACCGGCCTTGCTTACGATCCGGCCGAAGGAGAGCGTCTTTCGTCCGTGCTCGGCGAAAAGAAGGTCCTCTTCATGGCCAACCACGGGGTACTTGTCGTCGGCGAAACCGTGGCCGAGGCCTATGACCGGCTCTTTTACCTTGAGCGTGCCTGCCAGGTTCAACTCTACGCGATGTGGACCGGAAGGCCGCTGAAGCCTCTGTCGGACGTCGCAACGGCGCGCCTCAAGGAACAATATTCCGACCGGTATTTCTACGGTGGGAAGTCGTCGGCCGATCATCACTTCGATGCACTGAAGCGGGTACTCGACCGCCGAGAGCCTGATTATCGGGATTGACCGACCCGCTTGCCCCACCCTCGGTAGAACGTGAGGCTGGCCAACACGGGCGCCGGGTTCGCAGGCCGATTCGGTTTGACTGGTTGCAATCCGTGATAATGGCACCAAGGGGGCCCGTCGGGTGCATAGCGTCGACGCGTAATTCCAGCATCGGGAGGGTGTGGAATGAAAGCCTTCGACGGCAAAGTGGTTTGGATGACCGGTGCTGGCACCGGTATCGGCCGGGCAGGCGCTTTGATGTTCGCGAGGGAAGGGGCATCCGTTGTCCTGATCGGCAGGCGGCGCGATATGCTCGAGGGTGTCGCCACGGAAATTCGAGCGTTTGGCGGATCGTGTTTGATCGAACCGCTCGACGTCTCGGACCGGGAAAACGTGCGGAAAGCCGCCACACGTTTGCTCGATCGTTTCGAACGTATCGATATTCTCGTGAACAACGCCGGGATCAACGTCGTTACGCGCCGACTGGAGGAAGTGAGTGCCGAGGACTGGGACCAGGTATTGGCCGTCAATCTCACCGGCGCCTTCAACATGTTTCAGGCGGCAATGCCCGCAATGCGCGCGCAGGCTGACGGGTTGATCATCAATGTAGCGTCGACTGCAGCCCGCCGCGCGAGCGGCGTTGCCGGCGTCGCCTACACCGCCGCCAAATTCGGGATGCTCGGGATGAGTCTTTCGCTGACGCAGGAGGCGTGGAAATTCGGCATAAGGGCGTGCTGCATATGCCCTGACGACGTCAATACGCCGATCATGGCGCGGCGAAAGATCAAGTACCCGCCCGAAGTGCTCGTACAGTTCATCCAGCCTGAAGATCTCGCCGACACAATGCGTTATATTGCGCTCATGCCCAAGCGCACTTCGATTCCTGAAATCGTCGTCTATCCGACGAATATTCGCCCCTATACGCCCGCGGAGACGGGGATTCCCGGTTAACCTTCGTGTGATCCATCTGGCAAGGGGCGTTGGAAGGGAAGTTGCCGCCTCCATTCTGCGCTCAACACGCCTCGGAATCGGCCAACACCAAATTCCCTAAGTCATACGAATTGAATTCTTCGCTTTTATGGACTATCGCGCAGCCCGATGCGAGTGCTCGAGGATTTCGTGCCTTGATCGGCTAAGGGCGCTCAAGGTTATTCTCGGTACATTCTGCTCCGATTGAAGTCGACTCAGACCCCCCGGCGTTGGGCATTTAAGTAACTGATAAAGGCCGATAAATTCCCGACGGCGCCGGCTACCGACCACCTCCGGATCCTCTGTTTCACCGTTTGTTTGCAAATGACTGCTAGAGCTGAATATTTGCGCCCTTCCCGCGGCCGGAGATCGTCCATCGTAATGAATAAATTTGTCGGGGAAACATTGCCGATCGGCGATCTGTTGGACCCAGCATTGGGCCAAGCTCTCGCCTATTGGGACAGCCTGCGAAGTGAGCGGCCATTCCCGTCCCGCAACGACATATCTCCAAGCGGAATGAAATCGTTCCTTCGGCATGTCATGCTCATCGACGTATCCTATGACCCGCTCGATTTCGTTTATCGTGTATTTGGCACCGCCATTGCGGCTGCGCATAAGGAAGACTATACGGGACGCTCCGCCCGCGAGCTGGAACCGAAGGCATTCTCCGACTTGATTTGGCAGCAATATTGCGAGGCGTTAGAGTGTCGCGCCCCGATACTCCACAGCGTCCTATTCGTTACGGCGGATCATTGCTCGAAATACCATAGACTCATTCTGCCGCTCTCACGTGACGGCGCAAAGATCGACAAACTGCTCGCGGTTTCAGTGGAGGACGGAAAATTCTGGGACGCGGTCGCCGGCGATCATCGCGAGTAGGCCCGCACATGGGACCTCGCCGTCGTCTCCTTGCCAGCATTGCGTGAAACTACGGCTCGTCGATCGGTAAATGGCAAGATTCTACGCTCTCTCCCAATTTCAATACGACGAGACCGACGAAATACCGCAATACGAATCCAGCATCGGCGCCGGTCATTTTCGCGACGAGATCGGCGCGTGGCCATTCGCGCACGATGCGCTGCGAAGGTGGTGTCAGCGTCACAACGCTCTTGAATCGCCCTTTGTGTCTTATTGTCAGCGGTCGGGACCGCACCAATTCCCACGCCTTGTGCTCGCCGGCCCGAATCTGGCGGGCGAGCAAGGTCCCGAAGCCCGCGGGCGTCACGCCCTCGCGAAGATGCAGGAGCGCTTTCATCCATCGCAAGCATCCAGCCTTGCGCGAAGCGAGTCAAGGAACAGCGTTGCGTGGGGCGTGGCGAACGATTGCTGTTATCCGGATTATTTAGGCTGTATCGTCGTTTAGGGGTGGAGCCAGTCTAGTCAGCCCGAGACTGCCTCTGCTGCCCGTTCACGCGTGCATGAAAGCCGAATCGAGCCCTTAACCGGCCACATGACCCGTTGTTATATCTTCCGGCCGAATGTATTTCGCGATAGGGCGGGAACGACGACCGGCGTCGAAAATCGACAAACAGCTTTTGGAGGACTCGATGCGTCTCAAAAATAAGGTTGCGGTGATTACCGGAGGTGCCAACGGGATTGGGCGCGCTACGGCAATGGTGTTTGCACAGGAAGGGGCCAAAGTCGCGATCGCGGACGTGATGGATGGTTCGCCCGTTGTCGATGCCATTCATCAAGCGGGGGGCGAGGCGTTTTATCGCCGAACCGACGTGGCGAAATCCGCGGACGTCGAGCAAGTGATCGACGCTGCGGTAAATCGCTGGGGCGGGCTCGACATTATTTTCAACAACGCCGGCATTGCCATGGCGAAGCCGATAACGGAGGTGTCTGAGGAGGAGTTCGACCGGCTTTTCGCGATAAACGTCAAAGGCGTTTATCTGGGCTGCAGGCTCGCCCTTCCCCACATGCTTAGCCGCGGCAAGGGCTCGATCATCAACATGTCGTCAAGTGGCGGCCTCTTGGCGCGCGCAAGCGATCCAGCCTACAGCGCCTCCAAACACGCGGTGATGGGCCTGACCAAGGCGCTTGCCGTCTCATACGCGCACATGAACATTCGCGTGAATGCAATTTGCCCCGGCCCCATCGAAACCTCGATGCTGTGGGGAACGGCCCGGACACCAGAAGAGCGGCGCGCCCGTCTGCCCGCGATTCTTGCCACCTGCCCGGCGGCGCGCTCCGCAACTGCCGAGGATGTGGCAAATGCTGCCCTCTATCTGGCCTCGGACGAATCTGCATTCGTCAACGGCGTCGGGTTGGCGATCGATGGGGGTAAGGCGGCAGGCGTCATGCCGCTCGACCGCTATCGTCTCGATTTCGAAATCCACACCTAGTGCGGTGGATTTGAAGTCCCTTTGATTTTGCCGACCGCCGCGTTCAGGAACTTCAAATCCGAAGATCGCACTCGACACAAAACACTGCTCGTGTGGCCTTGGATCCGAAACTCGCTCACGTTCCCGTACCCAGGTTGGGCGATTTTCGGATTCGCCAAAGTAACGCCGATCGTCGAATTCGTCGCGCGGCCGGTATTGCACCTATTTCATTCCAAGTTGACTTTTCGCGGTCTCAAGATCCTCGAGCTTTCTCGACGCTTCGTCGAACGCTTTCTTGGCTTCGTTTCTTTTCGCTTCCATTAAAGCTGCTTCGGATTGCAATCGCGCCATTTCCTCGCCGATAAAATGTGCGGGATGCTCGATCCTTTGAACCATATCGCTGAATGACTTGACTGATTTGACCGCGGTTTCCCAGGCCGCTTGGGCCTCCTCGAACTTGGTGCGCAAATGCTGGACACGATCCGAAGTCTCCTCCAGCTCACGGAGGAGCCTGAGTGACCAGATTTCCTTTTCACCCGCCAACTTCGCCCCCTTTCCCCGCGACTGCCATAAAGGTGGTTGATCCGACGCAATCGTTTGCAGTGAATATCTGCATAAATACCAACGCCGGCATGCGGCATGAGATATCAATGGCGCAGCCGGCCTAGGCCCAGAGCCGCGCTGGCCCGAGATCGTTCTCGCCGATACCGTATCCCTTCACGGCATCGGGCAAGCCCAGGCCGGCCGCCAATGACGCGGCTGTCAGGCCCATGGCATAGGATGTCTGGATGCCGTAGCCGCCCTGGCCCGCAAGCCAAAAGAACCCCTCGGCGTCGGGGGCGAAGCCAACCACGGGGTTCTTGTCTTGAACGAAACTTCGCAGGCCGGCCCAACGTCTGAGGATGCGGCCCACCTTGAGAGTTGAAGCCTTCTCGATGCGGTCGACCACGAGGGCAACGTCGAGTTCGTCTGGCTGGATATCCTGCGGCTCGACAGGCGTCTCGTCGGCAGGCGAGGCGAGTACGCGCCCTGACTCGGGCTTGAAATAGAATTGCTCCGCGCAATCGGCGGCAACTGGGGATTTGGCGAAGTTGGTTCCGTGAGGCGCATCGAAGATAATCACGGTGCGGCGTTTCGGTTGGAGTCCGATTCTGCGCACACCGGCCAAATCTGCAATCACGTCGGCCCAGGCGCCGGCTGCGTCGATTACGACCGGTGCCGCGAAGGCGCCGGCCCTCGTTTCGCACAACCACTTCCCGTTCTTGCGCCCGAACGCCGTCACCTCCGCGTTCGTTACGATGGTCGCACCTTTGGCGCGCGAACCGCGCAGGTAACCTTGGTGGATTGCGTTGACATCCATGTCCATGACGCTCGGATCGTGCGCTGCCGCCGCGACGTAACTCTTCTTTAGGACGGGACAGAGCGCGAGGGCGGCATCGACACTGACGAGCTTGATGCTGTCCGAAAGCTCCGAAAGTTCCTTGACAAGTTCCTCAAGGAATTCGCGTTGATCCGCGCGTGCTACGAAGAGAGCACCGCGTGGGTGCATGAGCGGCGTGCTCGCAAAGCCATCTGGTGGCCTGCGTAGAAAGTCGCCACTTGCCATCGTCATAACGCGCATAAGGCGCGGGCCGTAGCTCTCGGCAAACACGGCCGCAGAGCGTCCGGTGCTATGGTAGCCGGGTTGATCCTCCCGTTCGAGAATGATTACTGTTCCGCGCGGCGCTAGGTGGTAGGCGACGGAGGCGCCCGCAATACCGCTTCCCACGATGAGATAGTCACACTCGCGCGTCATTACTTACCTCCGCCGCGCCGCGGCACGGATAGATTATCTCGCCGATTGGGTGCAACAGCATGGATTTGAGACGCAATCCGCTCGACCTTCGATCGGCGACACCAGGCGGTCACCGCAGCAGCGCCGCCTCGAACGGGTATTTGGACAAGAGCTCGCAGCCCGTCTTCGTCACGAGAACCTGATGCTCGAGCTTCACTCCTTCCTTTCCCCCGACGGCACCCACGTAACTCTCGATGCACAAAGTCATGTTCTCCTCGATGACACCGTCAAAGCCTGCCCGGTTGAAATCGTGCCGGTGGTAGATCGACGGGTATTCATCGCAGAGGCCGATCCCGTGCGCCAGGAGCATGTAACGGTTCGGCACATATTCGTCCGCCTGTCGGTAAGCCTTCTCCGCCATTTCCCTGAATGTCACGCCGGCCTTCACAAGCGTCATGTTGTGTTCAATCTCCTCGTAGGCGCGCCTATATAGCTCGCGCTGATACTGGCTCGGCGTACCGGGCCCACAGAAGAACGTGCGCGATACGTCCGCACAATAGCCGAACGGCCCGACCATGTCGGCGTCGAAGGCGACAAGGTCGCCGGGTCTAATCCTGCGCTCACTGCTCTCTTGATACCACGGATTGGTTCGGTCGCCAGACGACAGCATGCGCGCGTCAAGCCACTCCCCTCCCATGGCAATGTTTGTCTGGTAAAGGATCGACCAAAGCTCGTTTTCCGTCATGCCGGGTTTCAAGGCTTCGTTCATGCGGGCCATCGCGATGTCCGCGACGGCGAGCGAGACATTCATGCATAGAATCTCTTCCGGCGATTTGATCGAGCGCGCAAGCTCGATCGGCTCCTGTGCATCGCAAAGCTCGATGCCATGCCGCGCAAGGACAGCGGCGCAAGGGGGGTCGCATCGGTCGACCGCCAGCCGCTTATTGCCGGCCGCAGCTCGGTGAAAGAGGTCGGCGATTTCGGCAGCCCACGTGCGGATGCTATCCGTGAGCCGCGGTCCACTGAAGAAAAAGCTGAAGCCGACCGCAGGCCGTACTTCCGTGATGGTTTCGAGGCCCTGGGCCACGTGGTGACAGGCCTCTGCATCGAACAGCACGACAGGCCCCTCTGCCGCGACAAAGAGATATCGCCCCGGCGTGTGCGTCTGGAACATTGAATAGTTGCGGCTACCGCTTGCATAACGAATGTTGACGGGATCGACGAGCAGGCAAGCCGCATAGTCACGCGCTTTGAGCTGCTCGCGGAGGCGCCCGAGCCGATAGCCGCGCAATCGCACCATGTCGAGCGAGGCCTCCGTGTCGCTGATCGAGGTGACCGGCGTCCTGTGCGCGACTGAAGACGGATTATCGTTGCCCATTGGCGTGCTCCCTGTGTCGGCGGGCGGGAACCTCAACTATGATCTTGCGGCTGCGAGTCCCGGTGGCTGTTCAAGCCTTCTTTTCGAGCCGCTCGCGCCAATCCGCCGGATAGACCGAGAAGACAACCCGAGCGCGCTCTTTTGCCCGGTAGACGAGCCAGGTCCCCTCCGGCAACCAGATTCCTGTGCCCGGCGTGAGGATGAAATCTCCCTTTTTTGTCTCGATCGTTAGCGTCCCCTCGAGGCAATAGAAATACTCGTCGTACTTGACGGTCCATTCCATCGCGCAGTTCTCGAACGTCGCAACACCCGCGCTGAGCGACCTACTGATGTCTGTGCCGACGTCGCGCCCAATCTCGATATGGCCCTCGATACCCTCAATTGGCTCGAATTTCCGGGCATTCGGCTTGATCAGCTTAATTCCGCTCATTGCAATGCCACCCCCAATGTGTCCGGCTGGAAAACCTCTCATCAAGGGCCTTGGCAACCATCGCCAAGGCAAGAATTGCATCAGCCCCAAAATGCTCCCTTTGGCCGATCGCCTCGTTCCGAGCCGATTGGAGCAATCTCGCAATACAAACCCTCGCCCTCCCCTACCTGCCGAATGCAGGGGAGGGAAGGGCGAGGAAATTGCCTGCCGATTTTCCGACGACGGCGCAGAGACGTCGCCGTCAATGAATAGTTACGGCCAAATCTTCTTCGGGTTCGTGCCGATCTTGAAAGTCTTGGCGTCGGCATTCGTGTATTCATAGACCGCCGGCTTGAACTTACCGCACTCGCCGTGCGCGTCGCACGCGATCGGACCCGAAACGCCATCGAACGAGGTTGCAAAGACCGCGTCCCGTAGGGCTTTCCGGCCGATATACAGCGAGCCATCCTTATCGACGGCGACTTTTTGGATCGCCTTCATCAGCAGCTGCGCTGCGTCGTAGGCTTGGCCGTGGAAGCCGGAGATCGGTCCCTCGCCATAGGCTTTCTTGTATGCCTCGATGAACTTGGGATATCCCTTGCCCATCGCCTCGTCGGATACGTCGGGATAGGCGATGCGGAAACCGACGACCGACGGCCCCGCCGCCGTGATCATCTCGGGCGCCATCAACGAGCCGCCGCCGATGAGAGGAATCTTATCGAGGCCGGGCGTTTCTTTCGCCTGGCGCAGAAGCTGTGCCGCACCCGCGACGAAGACCGGAAAGTAAATTGCGTCCGGCTTCTCGGTCGCGATACGGGTGAGAAGCGGATGCATGTCGACATCGGTCGGCGCAATTGCCTCCTGCGACAGCACCGTACCACCCAACTTCGTGAAGTTCGTCGCCGTCACGACGGTAAGTTGCTGTGCGTATGGGCTGCCGTCGTGGACCGTCACGATCTTTTTCACCTTGAGCGCGTCGAACATGTACTTCGCGTCGGCCGCACCCTGCTCGATGTCGCTGTAGATGGTGCGCACGAAGCCGTCATACTCGGGCTTGCGGTCGGCGGCCGTAAGCGAGGGTGCCGAACATGCCGTGCCGAGCTCAACGATACCCTGCTTCCACAGAATCGGTGCCGCCGGCGTGCAGACGCTCGAGCAGGCCGAGCCGAGTACGGCCACGATCGACGGCGTGGCCGCGAGCTTCGTTGCCGCCGTCTGGCCCCCTTCGGCGTTGCACTGGTCGTCCTCGACGAGGAATCGGATCGGATGGCCGAGAATCTTCTCGCCCACTTCCTTGAAGGCAATTTCAGCACCGCGCTTCGAGTCCGTGCCGAGTGCCGTATCGGGCCCGGAGATGACCCACATGCCGCCGATCACGATCGGGGCACCCTTTTGGACGGTAACGACGCCAATCGGATCGGTGACTGGCCCAGCGGTTGCGGCCCAGCCGGGTGCGGTCATGCACACAAGTACGGCCGCCGCCAGCGAGAGTCGCTTCAATCCAGCTCGAGTGACGTATTTCATGACGCAGACCTCCTGTTCCAGGATTGTGGTCCTTTCGAAGTTGTCTGACGGCGGTCGAGGACGCATCGACGCCGTCCCGCGCGAAATGCAATTTGGCGTCCTAATTATTTAGCGATCAATGGCTCTGCAATTGCCCCGAACGGGCACACCAACCAACTGCTTCGCCACTTGGCGCTTACTTGTCATTGTGCCCGATTGCCCTCCCCCTGTCGGTCCCGCTCGCGCGAGGCCTGACGGACGAAACGCCATGATATCACCGGCCATTGTGGTTCGCGACACTCGTAATTGTGCCGTCTGAGCCGGGCCACTGCGGCCGACCGGCGAACCAAGGGGCAGTTCTGCGGAACACCGCTGCGTGTGACATTAGCGGAGCGATCCTCGTAAATGGGGTGGCTATGTCGGACGTGGATCGGCGCGCAGCCCATGCCAGGGGCGAACCAACTGCAACCGCTCCGTGTAATTCTCACCGGTTCTCTTTTAAGAGCTGTTTGCCACAGATATAACCCCATGTTAGGCAGGGCCCTATCGTCGTTCCGGCGCCGACGGCACGGGTGCCGATGGGATTGGCCATTGCGTTGCCGGCGCAATAAAGCCCGGTGATGACGCTTCCGTCTGGACGAAGCACTTGGCCGTGTTCGTTCGTTCGCGCCCCTCCCTTCGTTCCGACAATCGAGCGATTGAGCGGCCACGCGATGAAGGGTGGGCGGTCGACGGCGCCGAGCGCGAGATTGCGGCCGCTATCGATCGAGCCTGACTTGTATCTCTCCCACGCACTCTCGCCACGGTGGAAATCCGCGTCGCGCCCTGCGGCAACGAAGCCATTATACCGCGCGAGTGTCTCAGCCAATGCCGATGCCGGAACGTCAATTTTTGCAGCCAGGTCCTCTATCGTCGCTGCCCGACGCATCCAGTCCTTCCTGTGACGCGCGTACCAGCGAAAGACCGTCCAGCTGTAAATGAAACGAGAATCGCCAACCAGCCAGCACGGTAGGTGAAGCGGTTGGCCTGATTTCGGATCGCGGCGATCGATCGCCTCTCCAATGTTGTAGTCGAACTCGCTGACGAATCTGCGGCCCAGACGATCCACTACAATGCAGTGCGGGTGCAATTGAAAAGGGATCGGGATTCCGTGGAGCTTGCCCTCATAAACAGTCGGCAGTGCCGGAAAGACGTTCGCTTGATCCATGCGATCCACCGCGGCGCCCACCTCTTCTGCCATCCTCTGGCCGTCGCCAGTATTCGTGCTGGGGCTTAGGATCCAGTCGAGGGGTCCGGGGAAGTGCTGCGCGTAGCGTCCTCGGTCCCACTCGAAACCGCCTGTTGCCAGCACGACTCCGCGGCGGGCAAAGCAGCGTTCAGGCTTTCCTCCGCGATCCACTTCAACCCCATCAACGTGCCCCGACACAGGATCGACGATGAGCCCGGTGACCCGACACGCGAGCTCTAGCCGGCAGCCATGGTCCAGGCATCCACGAAGCAATCCTACGACCAGCGAATTCCCCTGGCCCGCACGGTTCGTCAGCACTCGGGCCAACAGGATCGGCGCTAACCGCAGCACCGCCGTGACCGGGTGACCATAGGGGTCGTACTCCTTGATCTCCGCATAGGTGAAGAGGTGCGGCAGTGTGGAGCGGCGAATTTTGTGCGCGTATGCGGGTCCAACAAGCCAACGGCTGAGCGGTAACGGTGACAGCATCCGCCCCTTGACCTTGCCGCCGGTCTTTTCCGCCTGAGGGTCTGGCTCGTCGATTAGCTCGAAGCGAAGTGGCGTATGACGCTCCAAGAACTCCAGCATGGAAGGGGCCTGGTGTACGAAACTTTCCCACAGGTGATTCTCGGTTTCCTGCCAACCTTCCGGGGAGGCGGCGCGCAGATAGCGCAGCGTCTCCTCCGCGCTGTCGTCAATGCCGGCTGCGCGCGCGTGATGATTTGCCGGCACCCATGTCCCGGCGCCCGACATGGCGGTCGTGCCTCCGATTTTCTCGCTTTTCTCGAAAATCAAGACATCGGCGCCGCCAACCGAAGCGACCAGCGCGGCGCTCAAGGCTGCAGCGCCCGAGCCGATCACGATGACGTCCGCCGATAGATTCGTCTGACCGCTCTCTTCCGACTTGGTCGCGGTTGTTGCAGATTTCGCCAAGGTTTCGTCCTTTTTCCTTGTTGTCCCTTGCATATCAATCAATCTTCGCGAATTTCATCCGCCAGCATGTCGGCGGCAATCACGGCAACGCAGTCGCCGCGCTGCACCAATCCCGGCACATGGCGACACACCACAGTACCGCTTCGCCCGGCGTACTGTACGACCGGCGGCAGTTCGGGTTGTTCGAAGAGATGGATTTGTCCGACCGCGTCGCCCGCTCCGACGTCGTGGCCCAGACCGACCAGGATCTCGTAAATTCCATGGGCGTTGGCGGTCACGTAGGACGTATTGTCCGGCGTGTGCATGAGTCGAGTGCTGGGCCGCACTTCATTGCTCTTGCGCTCTTCAAACATACCGAAATGCTCAAGCAGGTTGCGCACGCCGCGCTCCGCGATCGCGACAGTCTCGCGGGTTACCGTCCCGCCGCCGCCAAGCTCCGTCGAGATGAACAACTTGCCCATGTTCTCGACGGTCGTATCCAGCATGCCGGCAGAGTCGAGTTCGACGAGCACGAGGCCAATCGGAGCTGCGAATGCATTGAGTGCGGCAAGCGATCGGCTCATGAGATCGGCGTTCGAGACGCGGTGAATGATGGCCGCCGGCAGAAACTCAAGCGTTTTGCCACCCGAATGGAGATCGACGACTGCGTCGGTGAGCGGCAGGATGCGCTGGCTGACGTAGTGCGCGATCAGCTCCGTGACAGTGCCCTCTCGACGACCCGGGAACACGCGATTCATGTTGAGGCCGTCGATCGGCGATAAGCGAGTCCCGGCCCACACGGCCGGTAGGTTAAGGCATGGAATAACGATCAGCCGGCCCGAGATCTGAGCGGGGTCGAGTGCGCGGCAGAGTTTCAAGAGGGCGATCTGTCCCTCATATTCGTCGCCGTGATTTCCGCCGGTGAACAGGACGGTGGGTCCATGGCCATTGGCGATGACGACAATGGGCTCGAGGATGGTGCCCCAGGCCGAGGCGTTGTGCGAATGAGGAATCCGCAAATGGCCGAATTGCTTTCCCTGCCTGTTGAAATCCAGCGTAGTCGTGACACGAGGCGGAAGCGCATTCTGCGAAGCGTTCGGCGCGGCCGTGGTCATTTCTAGCATCCCAAGGGTCCGAAGTCGGTGTTTTCTCATTCCTTGACGAAAAGCCGGCGGGGAACGTTGGCAAGAGGTGACGCGCCGCCGTCGGTAACGCGAAAGCATTCGCTGATCTCGATGCCCCAGTCGTCCTTCCAGATTCCCGGTATACAGTGGATCGTCATGTTCGGTTGGAGCACAGTTTTGTCGCCCGGGCGCAGGCTCAATGTATGTTCGCCCCAGTCGGGAGGATAATTCAATCCCGTCGAATATCCGATGCGCGAGTCCTTGACCAGGCCACTCTTGGCGACGGTCGTCCGCCAAGCTGCCTCAACCTCTTCGCACATCGCCCCCGGCTTTGCAGCATTAAGGGCGGCATTCAGACCTTCGACGACGACCTTGGCGGTATCCTCGACCCGTGTCGAGGGTTTTCCGAGAAACACCGTGCGCGCCATGGGACAATGGTAGCGCTGCCGGCAAGCGGCCAATTCGAGGATCGTTCCTTCGCCGGCGCGGAACGGCTCGTCCGTCCAGGTGAGGTGCGGCGTCGACGTGCCGATGCCGGACGGAAGCATTGGGACGATTGCCGTGTAATCGCCACCGGTCTCCGGCGTGCCGGCGATTTCAGCGCCCACGATTGCGGCGGCTGCGTCGCATTGTCGAACCCCGGGCCGGACGGCATCGATCGCCACCTGCATCACCTTCTCGAGGATGCGCGCAGCCGCTTGCATCTTGGCAATTTCGGCCGGTGACTTGACCACCCGAATCCAATTCACGAGCGCATTCGCGTTCTTGAACACGGCATTCGGCAAGCGTTGACGGAGGGATTCGTATCCTTGAGGCGAAAAATAATAGCTATCCATTTCGAGGCCGATCGCGCGCTTTCCCCAACCTTGTTCGATTACCTGATCGGCGACGAACTCCATCGGGTGCCTGACGACCGAGTGCACGTAATCGTCGTGGTAGCCGCGAATATTTTCAGGCGCAAGATACGTCGTAACTTTTGCGCCGTTGGCGTCGATCCCGCGGCCGATCCAGTACGGCATGGACTCGTCGATCGCAATGACGACCATTTGCGGCACGTAGAACGACCACCCATCGTAGCCGGTCAGATAGTTCATGTTGGCCGGATCGGTCGAGAGCAATATATCGATGCCCTCTTGCGCCATCCGTAACTTGGTCTTTTGCAGGCGTTGCGCGTATTCGGAGCGCTCGAAAGGTAACATCTCGTCCCCCTGCAGTTTCCGTGTGCCGCCCCGTTGAAGGTTAGCGCATCGCCGCTGCCGCTTCGAGAGCACTGATTGTTCGAAAATCTGCTTCAGGATACCAGACGCCGCACAAATCCGGCGGAGAGTGCATGTCCACGTGACTTGATCCTCGCTGCGAATCCCGATAGCCTGTCGGAATGTAAGGGGATGGGGTTCCCCAAAACCGCCCGAACGGGCTGATGACCCCTACCGCGTGAGCGCGCGGTGGGGCGTTTTGCGAAGGCCCGCTGCGCGGCGGGCTTTTATTTCCCGCCCTCACGCCAGGTTCATCACGCGCGTCCGCCCGGTTGACGTTCCGGCCGCAGTGCGCTCGGCTCGAAACGCGCCGTCCCGCAGACGGCGCAAGTGGGGAGCGAAAAATGGAAAATCTGTGGTTCGCCTCGGCACTTTGGATCGGGTTGGCGCTGATCGCCTCGGTGGCGCAGCTTTGGGTGGCGGTCTCGGTGGCGCTGCTCGAGATCGTCTTCGGCGCCGTCGCTGGCAATGTCACGAATCTCACGCTGACGCCATGGGTGAATTATCTCGCAGGCCTCGGGGCGATATTGCTCACATTTCTTGCCGGCGCCGAAATCGACGTGAAAGTGATTCGCCGGCACTTTGCATCAAGCATGAGTATCGGGGTGGTGGGCTTCTTCGCCCCCTACCTTGGTGTGCTCGCCTATGCCCACTTCGTCTCGGGCTGGCCTTGGCCGCAAGCCCAGATCGCAGGTATCGCGCTTTCGACCACGTCGGTCGCAGTCGTATATGCGGTAATGGTGGAAACGGGATTCAATCGAACGGAGATCGGCAAAGTCATCCTGGCGGCATGTTTCGTGAACGACCTTGGCACTGTTCTGGCGCTTGGGATTGTGTTTGCCAACTACAACCTTTGGCTCGTGGCATTCGCCGCCGCGACAATTACTTCGATGTGGTTGCTCCCGCGATTTACTTCCCGATTATTCGCAATAATGGGTACCCGCGTCAGCGAACCGCAGATCAAATTCGTGATGCTGATCTTGTTCTTCCTCGGTGGCCTTGCGGTCACCGCGAGGAGCGAGGCGGTGTTGCCGGCTTATCTAATCGGAATGGTCCTGGCGCCCATATTCTTGGCGGATAAGGAGCTCACACACCGTGTGCGCGTGATTACCTTTACCGTCCTTACGCCCTTTTATTTTCTCAAGGCCGGTTCCCTCGTGCGGGCCGATGTGATCGTCGTTGCGGCGAGCTCCATCTTAATTTTTCTGGCGATCAAAATGGCCACGAAGTTTGTGAGTATTCTGCCGCTAACCCGCATCTTCCGATTCGAACAGCGAGAGGGAATGTATACGACACTTATGATGTCGACTGGACTTACTTTTGGGTCGATTTCTGCACTCTTCGGCCTCACCAATCACATCATCGACGAGCGTCAATACACCATATTGCTAACCTCTGTGATCGCGAGCGCAGTCGTTCCAACACTAATAGCCCAACGTTGGTTCCAGCCAAAATTCAAACCTATCGACCAGGAAATCGCTACGATATCCGAAGCAACGGCAAGCGTGAAAGGGAAACAAGGTGTTTAGCAAAATTCTCGCCGCGAATGACGGGTCGCCAGGAGCAGTTCGCGCACTCGGAGCAGCCATTTCACTTGCAAAATTGCACCAGGCGGAACTTCATATGATCACGGTCGAGGCAATACCTCATTTTCCGGCCAGCATCGATGAGGTTGAGGAAGAGAGGTATGAGGCAAATCACCGCTTCGCGCCGGTGATTGACAGTGCGCGAAACCAAGCGAAGGCAGCGCGCGTGAAAATCGAAATCCATTTGGTGCCCGGCCATGTGATCGAGGGGATCGTCGAGTTCGTCAAAACCCATAATGTCGATCTGCTCGTGGTCGGCTTCATGGGTCACTCCCAGCTTTATGAGCGGATAATCGGCAGTACAACCGATCGCCTAGTGCGCCTTGCACCGTGCTCGGTGCTCGTCGTCAAGTAAAGAGGATATCCGCCCGCGTCAGACGCCTTGCCCCTTGCAGCGGCGAAGTCAGGTCAACCAATTACACCGCCCGGCCGCAGGAGGGTTTTTCAGAAACTTGCCAACGGGTATGTTGACCGAATGACGCCCCGTTCTAGCCAAGCGGCCCTATGGATCGGAGCACTGACCCGTCGGAAGGCGGCCCGGTTTTCGGCGCTCTTCTTTCTTGCAGCGGTCCCGCAAACAATTCAACTCACCGTGGTTCCGCTTGAGGCATTCCGGGTGCTCGGAAGTGCTCGGGCGGTGAGCGTCCTATATCTCGCCGTAAGCTTCGCCGGACTGGCCGGGCGACTCGGCATCCCTTGGCTCATCCGGCTCGTCCGTCGTCGCTGGGTCTTCAGCTTGGGCACACTCAGCTATGCGACTGCAGCGGTTCTGCTTTCGAGCGAGACGCCGCCCGGGCTTGCGATCGGGATCGCGCTCAACGTCTTTGGCGCGGCCTGCCTCGAGATAACAACCAATCTCTACGTCCTCGACCACATCCCACGGCACGAGCTCAGCCGCTTCGAGCCGACGCGGATTTTCGTTACCGCGGCGCCCTGGACGATCGGACCTTGGCTTGGTGTGTATCTACAGCAAACCCTCGCGCCGGCAGCGCCTTTCGTCATTGCGGCATCGGGCGCGCTCGCACTTTTGGGACTCTTTTGGTCTCTCCGGCTCGCCGAAAACACCGTTCTTCAGGGCATGCGGCGACCCCCGCCCAACCCGCTCCGATACTTGCGCCGCTTCTTCAGGCAGCCGCGTTTGAGGCTTGCCTGGACCCTCGCGGCCGGACGCGCTTCGTGGTGGAGTATGTTCTTCATCTATGCGCCAATTTTCGCGGTGACCGCAGGCTTGGGCGCCGAGACGGGTGCGGCGATCGTCTCGATCGGCACCGCCTTGATGTGGTCCGTTCCGGTATGGGGCTGGCTCGGGCGTCGGTATGGCCTGCGCCGTCTCCTCTTCGCGGGTTATATGGCGACTGGCGCCTTGAGCGTCATCGCTGCGCTGGCCGTCTCAAATCCATGGGTTGGCGCCGCCACGCTGCTGGTGGCAGCACTTGCGGCAGAGACCATCGACGGGGCTGGCAACTTGCTTTTCCTCCGTGCCGTGCACCCCTATGAACGCTCCGAGATGACGACCGTCTTCGTGAGCTATCGCGACATCGCGCAGTTGGGCCCACCGGCAGTTTTCTCTGTCCTCCTGTCACTCTTCAGCCTCTCCTCGGTCTTCATGGCGGGAGGAGTCATGATGCTTTGGATGACGATATTTACCCGACACATACCGCGCCGGCTTTAGAACGCGCTCCGAAATGGTTAACGCGCTGTTTTGGGGGAGATCGTTGAACGCTGTTGCAACGTCAATGCACTACGCGCACCATGGACCACGCGGGACAGTGAGGAAAGTGGGCGGACCCACAGCCAATCATCGGTTCAGCCGAGACTTTTCCCTTAGCAATAGCGGTAGCGCGCATGGACGGAGGGTTGGCGCAAACGGCGGATATCGACAGGCAAATAGGTCGCATCGCCGCGAGGGCATTTGCACGTGCGATCGCGGCGTTCTTTCTATTTATTGAAGTAGGATGCAGCGCCGGCGGTTCGCCAGATATTGCCGCTGGTCTGGCAGCGGAAAAGCAAAACGATCAAAGCGACGCTATCCGGCTCTATTCGCGCGCCCTTGCCAGTGGAGATCTCTCGCACGACGATCAGGCAATTGCGCATTTCGACCGGGGAATCGCATTCCGAAAGAGCGGGCAAATCCGCAGAGCGATTGGCGACTTCGATGCCGCTCTCCGGCTCAAGCCCAATTTTCCGGAGGCTTACGACGAACGCGGTATCGCAAAGGACGTGGACGGCGATGTGGACGGTGCTATCGCGGATTACGGCGAGGCCATCCGCCAAAATCCAAACCTCGCAGACGCCTACAATAATCGTGGCTACGCCTGGCAACAAAAGCGCCAGTATGACAAGGCCATTCTCGATTACGATGCCGCGGTAAGGATTCAACCCGACAATTCTCGGGCCTACACGAACCGTGGCAGCAGCCACCAAGCCCTAGGTCAATATGACAAGGCCATTGACGATTTCAGCGCCGCCATTCTCCACGCGCCGAGTAATCCGCCGGAGGCACACGATAGCCGCGGGCTCGCCTACAAGGCCGCTGGTCGCTACGACGAAGCGATCGCTGACTACAATGAAGCAACCCGGCTCAGCCCGAAATTTGCTCTGGCCTATGCGCATCGGGCGCTTGCCTACCATCTCAAAGGGCAATACGAACGGGCGATTGCTGATTACGATACCGCGATCCAACTTAACGCCGACGACCCCGATGTCTATGGAAATCGCGGCCTCAGCAGATTCGCACTCGGACAATACAGTGCCGCTGCCGAGGACTTCGGGCAGAGCATGAAGCTTCACCCAACGAACAGCTATTGGCCGATTTGGCTTCATTTGGCGCGCGCAAAAGCTGGTGCCAGCGATGCGGAGGAGTTTGCACGCAACACCGCGGCGATTGACCGTACCAACTGGCCGGGCCCGGTTGTGGGGCTTTATCTCGGCCAGATCGCTCCCGAGCAGGTGCTCGCCGCCGCGACCGAAGGTTCCGCGAACACCCAACGCGTTCGGAATTGTGAGGCGGCCTTCTTTTCTGGCGAATACGAGTCCCTTAAGCGAAATCTGCCTGCGGCACGTTCGCTCCTGCAACAAGCTGTAGAACAATGTCCGCCGGACTTCGCTGAGTATGCCGGCGTCGGCGCAGA
>DASPOR010000010.1 GCA_035625915.1 Alphaproteobacteria bacterium
CTTCATTCGGATTCGAGCGGGACGTCCCAGTATTCGTCGCTCGTCATACTCTCGGGGAACGCCTTACCGGTCGGCACGCGCTTCCACCAATCCTCCTTGGTGCGGACGAACCCGCCGTGCTTGGCCGGCCCGGGTCCGAAAAGATAATCCCGCCAACTATCGTGAAGATAATTTGGCGGGAAGGCGCGACCATTTTCCTGAAGCTGGCGGGTGGAGGGGGCAAGGGGTCGCATGTTGGGCGCCATGCCCGCCTCCCTGGGCAATCGGTTTCCTTTTCGGAGATTGCAGATGTTGCATGCCGTGACCACGTTCTCCCACGTCGTGCGACCGCCGCGCGAGCGCGGGACGAGATGGTCGAAAGTAAGCTCATGCGTCGGCCGCCGCGCGCTGCAATATTGGCAGCTGAAATGATCGCGCAGGAAGACGTTGAAGCGCGTGAAGGCCGGCCTGCGGGCAGCCGGAATATATTCCTTGAGGCTGATGACGCTCGGAAGCTTCAGCGCCGTGCTCGGCGAATGGACGACCTGATCGTATTGGGAAACGACGTTCACGCGCTCGAGGAACACAGCCTTGACCGAGTCCTGCCAAGACCAGAGCGAAAGCGGAAAGTAGTTCAGCGGACGAAAGTCCGCGTTCAAAACCAATGACGGCCAACTATTCGGTGCAAGCATCGGCCCATTGCCTCGTAACCGCGCTATCTACTACCCATAGAACCATATTGTGACAAGGTTATGAAGTGAAGCCCAAAAATTGGCGAACCTTTTATACACACCCACAAGATGTTGGGGTGAAAAGGCTTGAAAGAGCATTCCGCCGCCGGCTCATCGGGTGCCGGCGAGCATCTTGGCGAGGAAACGCGCGCCCATGCTCAGGCCGAATTCGTCGATGCCGTGGCCAAGCCCCGGCCGCTCATGCGCCTCTACCGGGACGCCGAACGCTTCGAGTGCGGCCTTTGCCTGCCATAGGGACTCGACGGGGAGAATTTCATCGGCGTTGCCATGGATGAGAAGGACCGGGGGCTTGGAGACAAGCGCCTCCGCCAGCTCTTCCACCCCGATCAGCCGCCCGGAATAGCCGAGGACGCCGGCACATTGCATGGCGCGGCGCAGCGCCACATAGAGTGCGGTCATCGTTCCCTGGGAGAAGCCAACAAGGGCGAGTTTGCTGTCGTCGAGACCACGACGCGTCAGTTCGGCGTCGATGAAGGCATCGACCACGGGTGCCACGGCCTTCATCCCGGCGAGGATGCGCGCGGGAGAGCGATCGACGAGGGAGAACCACTGGCGGCCAAAGCCCGTGTCGCACGGAAACGGTCCATGAGGCGAAAGGAACTCAGCGTGCGGCAACACCTGAGCCCAATGCGGCGCCAATCCGATCAAGTCGTCGCCATCGGCACCCCAGCCGTGGAGCAAGATGACCAGCTCACGCGCAGGGCCCCCCGCGATCGGCCGAAAGCCGGGACCGGTTAGATTGAAGAGATCTTGCATGCTTCTCCTCGTGGCAGTGCCTGATGGGGTCGATGGGTCTTGGCGAATGAGGCTCGGGCGATCAGGTGGGTGCGTTCCTGTAATAGTGCCACATGAGCCGGGCCGCATAACTTCGGTAGGGCCGCCAAGGCTCGGCGATCTTCAACATGCGTTTGCGGTCAGGCCGCGAGCGAAGCCCCTTCAGCCGCTGTACGGCGACGACGACAGCGAGGTCGTCGACGGGCCAAATGTCGGGCCGCTTCAGCGCGAAGAGAAGATAGATTTCAGCACTCCACCGGCCGAGCCCCTTGATTTGCGTGATCGTCGCGATCGCGTCCTCGTCGCTCATCCGATGCACGCGGCGCAGGTCGAGCGTTCCGCTTGCGATCGCTTCCGCAAGGCCCCGTCCATAGTGGATCTTCTGACGGCTGAAGCCGATTTCGCGCAGTGCTGAGTCATCGAGCGCGAGGAAGCCCTCCGGTGTAAGCGGTTCCGCGAGAGCATCGAGACGGTTTCGAATTGCACTCGCGGACGCCGTCGAGAGCTGCTGGGCGATGATGATGTGGAGGAGCGTTGCGAATCCAGGTGTGCGCGGTCTCAAATCGGGCGTGCCCGCGACACGGTGGGCATGCGCAAGGTCGGCGTCGCGCGCGCCGAGTGCCTGCAGCATCTCCTCCAGGACCGTTCGGCTGAAGCGGTGAGCCATGTCTCCTCCTCGATCCGCCTTCCCTTAGCCCAATCTTTGCGATACTGCCACTGCCATGACGCCGGACCGCCCCGCCGTGACCCGCTTCGCGCCGAGCCCGACCGGACGACTTCATCTCGGTCATGCCCATTCGGCACTCTTTGCCGAGCGCGCGGCACGGGAAAGCGGCGGGCGATTCCTCGTGCGGATCGAGGATATCGACCCAACCCGCTGCCGACCGGAGTTCGAGCAGGCCATTCTCGAGGATCTCGCCTGGCTCGGCCTCGAATGGGAACGGCCCGTGCGCCGCCAATCGGAGCACACGGCCGAGTACGCTCGCGCCCTCGCAGAGCTCGACGCGATAGGCTTGATCTATCCCTGCTTCTGCACCCGGAGCGAGATCCAAGCCGAAGTGGCCCGCGCCGGTGGCGCTCCCCACGGTGACGAAGGCCCCCCTTACCCCGGCACCTGCCGGAATCTAGGGGTGGGCGCACGCGAACGGCACATCGCATCCGGCCGTCCCTTCGCCCTCCGCCTCGATATCGCCAAGGCGCTCGCGCGCACGGGGCCGCTCCTCTGGTGCGACAGAGGGCGCGGTCCACAATCGATTGTCGCCGAAGGCTTCGGCGATGTGGTGCTGGCGAGAAAGGACGTGCCGACGAGCTACCATCTCGCCGTGACCGTCGACGATCATGTTCAAGGTGTAACGCTGGTCACGCGCGCCGAGGATCTGTTCGCCGCAACGCATATCCATCGGCTGCTTCAAGCACTCCTCGGACTCGACACACCGGCATACCACCATCATCGGATCCTGACCGATCCGAATGGGAAAAGGCTCGCAAAGCGCAACAGGGCCGCAACGCTCGCCCGCCTGCGCGAAATAGGAAAAACGCCCGCCGAAGTGCGCACGCTCGCCGGCTTTTCCGATTGATCGACGTCCCCTCTCGTGTGGCGGATTTCGGATTCGCCACACTAGCGGTGCAGACCCCTCACGATCTCGACATAGTCGGGGTGCTCGGGCCCGATCAGGCCGTGCTGTACGAGAAAATGGATGATGACCAGGTTGCAGTTGAATTTGAACTCGGCCGTCCCGCTCACGACCTCCATCACACGCTCGATCGGCCAAAGCATGAACTCCTGGATCTCGCCGTCCGTGTTGCGCGGCGTAAAGCTGGCCGGTAATTCGAGGTCGTAGACGAACTGGACGTCGGGCTTGAGGCCCTCGTCGGTTTCCATCGCGTAGGTGACCGCACCGACGGGCACGGCACGGCGGGCGAGCGCTTCGGGAATGTCCGCTTCCTCGGCGCACTCCTTCACGAGGTTATCCTCGATCGATATGCCGTAGGGCTGGCCGCCCGCGACAAGATTGTCGAGCATACCCGGATAAGTCGGCTTATCGAAGGCACGGCGGCCAATCCACATGTGAATGCCATCGTTCCTCCGCACATATCCGTTCATGTGAACGCCGTAGGCGCAGACGCCGAATTCCGCGGCGGCTGCCCGTTCGATGAGCATGAGCGGCTCCTGCCCCCAGCCGAGCGAGACCGGGTAAGGTTCGTCGCGCCATCCGCCGACGACGCCCCGTTCGGCAAGACCTCGAAGCACCCCATCGACCGCAGCGGTCCGCGCCTCCGGCGTATCCAGCGTGGGCGCGAGCAGGACCGCGTCGTCGCCGATGTCGAAGAGTTTGGGAAAAGCCGCGAGTTCGTCGACGAACGGGCGCTTCAGCCAGCCGACCTTGCATCCGCCCACGACGAAAGGCCGGAAATGGCTCATGTCGTGCGCATTGCACTCGCGAATGCGGTCGAGAAAGCTCACCGGTGGATCGCTCTCGGTTGTCGGACAGTGCTCGTGTTGGCTAGGTGCGGGATCGGTACACGCTCACTTCACCTCTGTCCAGGTGGAATCCGGATTGAACGCGCTCATGCGGCGCGCGATCTCCGCGGTTTTGGGGCCGAGGTCCTTCTGATAGACGATGCCATCGTGGTTGACGAGGAACGTCATCACGCCGGAATCGCCGTACTTCACTGGAAAGGCAACGAGCGCAAAGCCGCCGATCATACGATTGTGAACCACGTAGTCGTATGCTCCACCCTGGGCATTTGGACCTTGCCGGGTCAGAATCTTATAGTAGTAGCCGTGATAGGGCTCGCGCTCGCTGCTGTAGCCCTCGGCCCGCGCCCCGGCGACCAGGGGTCCCATCGGACTGGGCGTCTCGCCGTCCGCAACCGGCCAATAGAGCCCGTCACGCTTGCCCGAAGTGCTCATGAACTTTTGCGCGTATTCCATATACGGACTGCCGCTCGCGTGCGTGGTTGCGTATTCGTGCTGCGCGTCGACGTAAGCGCGGCAGACCTCAATCGTGTTGAGCTCGTTGCGGCCGACGCGCCGGGCGAGGATTTCCGCCACCCCTGTCTTCGTGTCGAAGTGCCAGCGCTCGCCTGCCTTCACGAGCGGGATCGGAAACGGCCACTCTTCGTTGCCGATTGAAAGCGTTGCCTTGTCGTCGCCCTCCATCTGGAGCTTGTGCTCGTGGTCGAAGCGTTCCGCGAACCCCGCCCGCCCTTCCTTGTCCGAAATGGGATCGCCGGAAAACACAAGGTTGCGTCCACCGGGGCCGAGAATTTTGAGAAGTTCGGCAGTATCGTTTGCGCGGACCGCGGCCGCGAGGGCCTCGACCGCCTGGTCGGCCGATGCGAAGTCGAGCTGCTTGGCGCCCGCGGCTAGAGCAGTTTGGCCAGCACTCCAGGCGAACGCGGCAAGGGCACATGTCGCTGCGATGCGAAGTGCGGCTCTTCGCAGCAAGGCCGGAAAAGCTGCCACGACGGGACGCCGCGGCGAGGTTCTAAGGTCGTCCCTGTTCACGCTGACCATGGTGTCCTCGCACAATCTTCGAAGGGATAGGTGTAGGTTTCGAATTGCGTTGTCGCGGTTACTTCTTTTGTTGTTGCTGCGGGTTGCCGCCACCCTTATTGCCGCCCCCAGCTGGCGCATTATGCGGTGGCGGATTGGCCCGCGGTGCGGGTGCGTGCGACTGCATCGACGCCAGGCTTTGCCGGCCGCGTTGGGCGTGGGCTGCGGCTTCGGTCCCGTTCTTGGCCGTACCCTGGAACGTGGGCGAAGGCGCGTGCTGCTGCGTCGCAGGCTGATGTTGGACCGTCTGCGGCGGCGTATGCTGTGTTTGCGCCATCTGCGGCGGCGTGTGCTGCGTTTGCGCCGTCTGTGGCGGCGTGTGCTGCACTTGCGCCGTCTGCGGCGGGGCATGTTGCGTTTGTGCCGCCCCCGGCGAATGCTGAGCGATCTGCGGCGCGCCATGCTGCGTTTGTGCGGTCGTCGGCGAGCGAGGCGCCCCGGGTGCTGGCGTATGATCGTACCCGCGGAAATCGCGCCGTGCCTCGGACGGTGATGCCGCCGCCGGCCGGAACTCGCGGTGCGACACCGGATCGCGATAGGCAACGCCACGGCGGTGATAGGCATCGTGCGCCCACACGTCGCGTTCGAAGCGCGGACGGTTGTCGTGCACGATGAAGTAGTTGTTGATCGTGTTGTACCGGTTGTAATCCACGTGCAATGCGTGATGGCCCCAATCCCAGGTGTCCCAGCCCCACAACAGGTCGACGATGCCGAACCCGATGCTGAATCCGATGCCCGAAACGATTGCGGGCCCGATGTAGAAACCTGGCGGCGGGGGAATATAGATCGGCGGGTAAGCGGGATAAGCCCAGGTGCCATATACGACCGTCGGGTTGTAAACCGGCACATAGACGACTTGGGGATTGGCGGGCTGAATAGCGATCGATTGATCGACCGGGGTTACGATCTGCTGCGGTGTCGTGCGCAGGTTTCCTGCCGCCATCGCCTGCTGGCGCAGGCGTTGAACGGAGTTCATCACGTCGCCCTGCTGCGCCAGAAACGCATCCCCCAGCCTTTGCGTCCAATCGAGCCGCCCATCCATCATCGCAAGGATCTGGGGGAACGGCACCAGGGACTTCACGCTCGGGTCCCAGTCGATTTGCTGGAGTGCAGCGGCGAGTTGATCGCCCTTGAGTTGGGCGTTGTTCGGATCCTTCACCCACCGGTCGGCCTGCACAACCTCGAGCGGATAAGTCGACGCCATGAGGATCTGGCCGAGAAGTTGATCGGGATAAAGAGCGATCGGCGCCAGCATCTGGTCGAGCTGTTCCGGCGAATAGATGGGAGCTTGTTGGGCTTGGCCCTGCTGATCCTGTGCCGCTTGGTCCTGCGGGACCGGTTGGACCGGCTGAACGGTTTGCTGCGCCCAGAGTGCGGGGCTTGCGAGACCGAGGGCAAGAACGCCCGCAATCGTGCGCGTAAGAGGACGCTTCATGCCTCACCCTTTCCTGACAGTTCGTTCAGAGTCCTATCGCCATCGGTTATTCCAAATCGATTATACGCAGATCGATCGTCCCTCCTGCGTAGAGCGTCGCCTTCATCGCTGCATGTTGTGATTGTCATGGCAAGTTCAGGCCTTGCACAAGGGCGATATCGGGACGTCCCAATTTCACCGCACTAGGCGCTTTGGGCGTAGCGCTTCTCCGAGATGAGCACGCTGTCGACGTCGGCAAGCTGACGAAGGCAACGCGCAATGTATTCGGCAAGCGCACCATCCATCCCCTCGATCTGGATGTCGATGCTGATTTGGCCGCGCCCAGGGCCACCCACGCTGCTGTGCCATTGTGTTGGAACGAAGCCGCGCTTGGCGAAAAGCTCGAGCACGCGCGGCATCACACCCGGCTCGGGTCGAGCCTCGACGGCGAAACAAGCGGTGGTGGTGGTGACGTCAGGCGAGAAAAACATGACAAGCAAACTCCTGCAAATCGGCGAAGGAACGAGCACGAAGTCCCGGCAACCCAACAGGCGCCGGGGTGCTAATTCGCCGAATGAGGTGCTGCTTGCACATGTCGGGGAAGTTAGCAGCCTCCATTGCGCCGCGTCAACGGTCCCGCGGCGGGGAACAGGGTCCCCGCTTGAGCGGTTCTATTTGCCCCGGCGATCGCGTAATTAGTGCGCGGGAAATCGCGGCTGGAAGTCGCGAAAAGCCGGGTCGAAACCGATGTCGGATCGACGGGCGAGTGCCGCCGCGGCCGTCGTCATTCACGCAATCGCCTCTCGACATCAGGTCTGCTTTCCGAACTTCGCGATAATAGCCGCCGTGTCGGGATCGAGAAAACCGCGCACGGTCGCGTCCGTCTCGAGCGTCATCGCACCTTCGACATCGAGGGCCGCCGCACGGTTGATGACGCGCTTCAAGTCGCTCACCCTGGCGGCTGGCAGTTGGGCGATGCGGCGTGCCGCGGCTTGCGCTTCCTCGAAGAGGTGCGCTTCCGGCACGACCTTCCAGGCAAGACCCATCTCCAAGGCGGCCTTGGCGTCGAAGCGTTCGCCGAAGAGGATCAACTCGCGCGCCTTCTGGAGTCCGACAATGCGCGGGAGGAGTGCGGTTGCCCCGCCGGTCACGAACACGCCGAGCGAAATCTCGGGGAAGAAGCAGCGCGTTCCCTCCGCGAGGATCGCGAGATCGCAGTTGATGAGCCATTCGAGGCCGCCGCCGACCGCCCAGCCGTGGATTGCACCCACGACCATCTTGTCGCCAAGCACGATGGCACGGGTGACTGCCTGGATCTGCTCGATATAGGCGCGCGTCTCTCCGGGTGAGCGGCGCTGCTGATCGAACTCCTTGAGGTCGTCGCCGGCGCAAAAGGCGCGTCCCGCGCCGCGCAGAACGATCGCGCGTGTCGAGGGATCGTCGTTGGCGTCGCGGATGGCGGCGACAAGGGCCGCGAGGAGTTCGGGATTGATCGCATTCAGGCGTGCGGGCCGGTTGAGCGTAATGGAACGAACACCGTCGGCGATCTCGTTAAGCACGACCTCGCTCATCGCCCTCACTCCCTGAAAACGCGTTTGGTTTTTCCTTCGGTCCGCGGCAGGCTCAAGGGCGGCAGCAGTGTCACCGCCGCCGTCACGCGGATATCGCGCCGGATCGTCGCTTCGATCGTCTTGGCAAGCGCATCGCTCGCCTCACGTCCGGCCGCGAGCTCCACCTCGACCGGCAGCCGATCGTAGGGACCGATGCCCTTGAGGCGGATGCGATATTCGCCGGAGAGCTCGTGAAATCCGGTAAGCGTCGCCGCGATTGTCGTCGGGAAGACATTGATGCCGCGCACGACGACCATGTCGTCGCTACGGCCGATCACGCGAAGGCGGGGTGCGGTCCGGCCGCAGGCGCAGGGCTCGGTGGCGGTGAGTGCTACGATGTCGCCCGTTCGAAAGCGCACAAGCGGCTGACAGTCCTTCCGAAGGTGCGTCAGCACAAGCTCGCCCACCTCTCCGGTGCGCCAGGGCCGGCCTTCGCCGGACTCGGCGTCGATAAGCTCAGGGTAAAGGGCATCGAGGCCCACGAAGTGGAGATCGCTCTGGTGCTCGCACTGGCCGGCAAAATTGCTGAACGCGTCGGAAACGCCGTAATTCGCATTGCGCGGCTTCATCCCCCAAACCTCTTCGATGCGGGCGCGCAGATTTGGATCGTCCAGCCCGGCTTCTCCGCCGAAGAGGCCGAGCTTCAGGCCGAGGTCGCGCGGACGAAGGCCGGGAAACCGTTCGATGACCACGCGCTCGAGGACGGCGGGATAGGACGGCGTGCACGAGATCGCGGTAATCCCGATATCTCGGATCGTGCGGACGAGAAGCTCGCTCCCGCCGACACCGAAGGGGACGACGGTGGCCCCCGTCGCCTCGAGGGCCGCGTGGTCCGTGAACCCGCCCATCCAGAGCTGGTAGTTGAGGCAATGAACCACGCGCTGTCCGGGGCCGAGGCCGGACGCACGCGCAGCACGCCCTCCGACCTCCGCGGTCAGACGGGCATCATCGGCGCTCAAGGCGAGATTCATTGCCTGGCCCGTGGTGCCGGAAGTGCGGTGAAGCCGCACGATCTTTTCATTGGGTGCCGCGAGATAGTGGCCGAAGGGAGGATATGCGGCCTGGCTCGCCCGCAGCATCGACTTGTCGCAAAGGGGAAGGGTGGGGAAAGCCTCGAGACGTGCGGGCGGCGGCTTCCCGTTCCAAAGATGTTGGAAGAACGGTGAATGGTGCGCCACGTAAGCCGCCTGGTCGCGCCAAAGAGCCGCCTGCAACGTGGCGATATCGCCAAGGGGAAGGAAATCGGCTTGGGTCACGGCTGGCAGCGTCAGCCGCCAGCTCTACCTTGTCAACCGACTGCTGGTTCCCGAGCGACTGCAGTATGCTCGCCAATCAGGGCCCGATGGCATAGGGCCTTACGCCGGGTGCGCCATCTCGCTCGGGAACAAGGCTTGCGGTTCACCGTGGTCGATCGCCTCGATTTGCCGGTCCAGTCCTTCGATGAGGAATTTTGCGAATGAGCCGAGATGAAGGTAGAGAACCATCAATGTGCCGACGCTCTGCAAACCGCGGGGATTGTGGCGCAAACAGTCGACGATGGTGCGCCAAAAATGGCGTCGCAGCTCGGGTCTTTGAATTGTCATGCACCATACAAGCCGGCCCCCGAGTTGCAGGTCCCGCAGCTTTTTACTGGCGGGCCGCTTGCCGCCGTGATGGGGGCGGTTGAGGGCGCGGCCGACCGCGCGCACGCGGGCAAAATATGCCGCCGGGCGGTAAACACCTTCGACGATGTTCCGGAAATCCGTCAAAACCTCCCGCCGCGGCCTTCGTGTCACAAAATTCAATCCTCCCGTACATTGATCGCCCACCTCCATGTTGAGGGGTAGCAGACGTCCCTCTTTTTCCAGCCGGCGGGTCAACTGTGTGTTGGGTAAGGCGGTCAGCAATCCGACCATGCACATCGGTATGCTCGTCGCCTCGATGCACTCGACCATCGCGGCGGCGACACTGGCTTTTTCCGAGTCGAAGCCGACGATGAATCCGGCGACGACGAACATTCCCGCGCCGTAGATCTTGTGGACGCTGTCCGCGATGCTGCGTCGCGTGTTTTGCTTTTTCTGCGTGGAGATCAGCGTTTCCGTATCGGGACTCTCGATCCCGACGAAGACCGCGAAAAAATTCGCATCACGCATCATTTGGAGAAGCTCGGGGTCATCGGCGAGATTGAGCGAAGCCTCGGTTGAAAACCGGAAGGGGTAGCCGTGCTCACTTTGCCATTTGGCGAGTGCGGGAAGGAGGCGCTTGAGCGCCTTTTTGTTGCCGATGAAGTTGTCGTCGACGAAGTCGACGTGGCCGCGATAGCCAAGGCCCAGCAGCGTATCGAGTTCCCTCAGCACTTGCTCGATCGTTTTCGTGCGGGGCACGCGCCCGAAGAGTTCGATGATGTCGCAGAACTCGCAGTTGAACGGGCATCCCCGCGAAAACTGGATGCCGATGTTGACGTAATGGTCGAGCTTGAGGAGGTCGTATCGCGGGGTCGGGCTTCTCGTTACATCGACTTGAAATTTCTCCCCTTGGAAGACGCCGCTGCGGGTACCCGAAGACCACGCCGCGATGAATCGATCTATGATGCCTTCGGCCTCTCCAAGCACCAGGTAATCCGCCTGCCGATAGACGTCGGGACGGGATGTCGCGTCGGGCCCGCCCACGGCGACCGGCTTGGCGTGCGCGCGACAAAGCTCGATGATCGTCATCGTGTCCGGCTGCTGGGGCAGCATCCCACCGGTCATGACGAGATCGGCCCATTGGAGATCGCTCAGCTCGAGCGTTTCCGCGTTGCGATTGATCAATCGAACGTTCCACGTCGGCGGAAGGAGTGCCGCGACGGTGATAAGGCCGAGGGGTGGCGCCGGACATCGCGCGCCATAAAAATCGCACGCCGCCTGAAGGCTCCAAAATGAATTGGGATTGAACCTTGGAAACACCATAAGCACGTTCGTCGACATGATTGCTGCCCTTCGCTTGTCCGGGCGCACGCGACGACCGGGTTCTTGTAATTGTGCTGCAACGCTGCCGGCTCGCGCCGGCCCCGGTTAGGCCCAATTCGAACCGCCGATGTCCGGGATCGTACCCTGTCGTACCGGGCGAGGCGAATCCGAAATTCACTTTATCTGGGGTCGAAATCGTAAGCGAATTTCGGATTCAAACGCACACGGACGCGTACGGGCATGCCTCAGTCACCCGGCATACGCTTCCTGTTCGCTGGCTCGCTCGACCACGGAGACGATGCCGGTCACGATCGCGTTCAGCGCATAGTCCTTGGGGGTGTAAACGCGCGCGACCCCTGCTTCCATGAGGCGCTTTTCATCCAAGGGCGGCACAATGCCGCCCACGACCACGGGTACTTCGCCGATGCCGATTGCGCGCATGCGCGCGAGGATTTCGCTCACGAGCGGGACGTGCGAGCCCGAGAGAATCGAGAGGCCGACGACGTGGACCGACTCCTCGAGGGCCGTCGCCACGATCTGCTCGGGTGTAAGGCGGATGCCTTGATAGACCACTTCGAAGCCGGCATCCCGTGCGCGAAGCGCGATCTGCTCGGCCCCGTTCGAGTGACCGTCGAGGCCGGGCTTTCCGACCAGCATCTTGATGCGCCGGCCGAGCCGGCCGCTCACGCGCTCGACGTGCTTCCTTAGTTTGGCAAGGTCGTCTGCGGAACCCGCGGACGCGGCGCCGCCAACACCGGTCGGCGCGCGGAACTCGCCGAAGACCCCGCGCAAGGTCTCGGCCCACTCGCCCGTCGTCACACCCGCGTGGGCACAGGCAATCGATGGCGCCATGACGTTATGCCCCGCGATCGCGGCCGCTCGGAGGGCGGCAAGGGATTGCGCGACCGCGTGAAGATCGCGCGCATGGCGCCACGCCGCGAGGCCTTCGACCTGTGCGGATTCCGATTGGGGATCGGGTGCGAGATAACCGCCATCCGCACCGGCCGTGAGGGGGGAGGGAGCCGTCTCGGTAAATCGGTTGACGCCGACGACGACCCGCTCACCCGTTTCGATCGCGGCGATGCGCCGGGCGTTGCTTTCGACAAGGGCACGCTTCATGTACCCACTTTCGACCGCCACGACGGCGCCGCCCATGGCGGCGATGCGCTCAAGCTCGGCGCGTGCCGCCTCCTTAAGTGAGCGGACCTTTTCCTCGACCGCGTGACCGCCATCGAAGATATCGTCATATTCGAGAAGATCGGTTTCGTGCGCCACGATCTGCTGGAGTCTAAGGCTCCATTGCTGATCCCACGGGCGAGGAAGGCCAAGGGCTTCGTTCCACGCCGGAAGCTGGACGGCGCGCGCCCGCGCCTTCTTCGAAAGCACGACCGCGAGCATTTCGAGAAGGATGCGATAGACGTTGTTCTCGGGCTGCTGCTCTGTGAGGCCGAGGGAATTCACCTGCACCCCATAGCGGAAGCGACGCAGCTTCCCTTCCTTCACGCCGTAACGCTCCTGCAAAAGGTCGTCCCACAGCTCGGCGAAGGCGCGCAACTTGCAGATCTCGGTGACGAAACGGATGCCCGCGTTCACGAAGAAGCTGATGCGCCCGGCGACAATGGGGAAATCTTTCTCAGGGACCGCGGTGCGCGCCGAATCGAGCACGGCCGAAGCCGTAGCCAGCGCAAACGCCAATTCCTGAACGGGCGTGGCGCCCGCTTCCTGCAAGTGATAGGAGCAGACATTGATCGGATTCCATTTCGGCATTTCGTGAATGGCGAACGCGATCACGTCGGTGGTGAGGCGCATCGAGGGCTCTGGCGGAAAAATGTAGGTGCCGCGCGAGAGATATTCCTTGATCAGATCGTTTTGCGTCGTGCCCGTCAGCTCGGCGCGCTTGGCCCCCTGCCGCTCGGCCGCTGCCACATAAAGGGCGAGGAGCCAAGGAGCGGTCGCGTTAATCGTCATGGACGTGTTCATGCGCGCGAGTGGAATGCCGTCGAAGAGCGTGAGCATGTCGCCGAGGTGGCAGATCGGCACGCCCACTTTGCCGACTTCGCCCTTCGCAAGCGGGTGGTCGCTGTCATAACCGGTCTGGGTCGGCAGATCGAAGGCGACCGACAGGCCCGTTTGGCCGCGTGCGAGGTTCGTACGGTAAAGCTCGTTCGACGCGCGCGCCGAGCTGTGGCCGGAATAGGTGCGGAACAGCCAGGGATCCTCGCGCGCTACGGGTCTATCGTCCGGCAATCGGCTCGCCTCCCAATTTACAGTAGTCTTCGACACGCAATTTTATTTCGAAAAATCACGCATATGAGAAATGAAACTCGGATTTGTGCATTGCAAGATACCCGATCCAGATAATATATGAGTTAAGACCGATATTGCATTGCAAGATACGCGTGACAACGCTCGGGACGAGTCAGGGGGTTCGGAACGAGCCGCGGTTCCTGAGAGAGGAGAGGGGGGTTCACCGATGGCCGAGGCTGCGAAGCTCGTTGAGCTCAATCGGGGCGGGGGTGGTGCGGCGGGCGCCGGCAAGGATCTCTATGACATCGGCGAGATTCCTCCTCTCGGTCACGTGCCGGCAAAAATGTATGCCTGGTCGATCCGCCGCGAGCGCCATGGCGAGCCGGAACACGCGATGCAGCTCGAGGTCGTACCGACCCCACCCATCGAGTCGGACGAGGTCCTGGTCATGGTGATGGCCGCCGGCGTCAATTATAACGGCGTGTGGGCCGCTCTCGGCAAACCCGTCTCGGTGTTCGACGTTCACAAGGCGCCATACCACGTCGCGGGCTCGGATGCGTCGGGCGTGGTGTGGGCGGTCGGCTCCAAGGTCAAGCGGTGGAAAGTCGGCGACGAGGTGGTCGTCCACTGCAACCAGGACGACGGCGACGACGAGGAGTGCAATGGCGGCGATCCGATGTTCTCGCCGAGTCAGCGCATTTGGGGTTACGAAACGCCGGACGGTTCTTTCGCTCAATTCGCGCGCGTGCAATCGCGTCAGCTCATGCCGCGCCCGCGGCATCTCACCTGGGAAGAATGCGGGTGCTACATGCTCACGCTTGCAACGGCGTACCGCATGCTGTTCGGCCATCGCCCCCATATCCTGCGTCCGGGGCACAACGTGCTCGTGTGGGGGGCGGCGGGCGGACTTGGCTCGATGGCGGTGCAGCTCATCGCGACGGCGGGTGCGAATGCGATCGGCGTCGTTTCCGACGACGACAAGCGCGATTTCGTCATGCAGCTCGGCGCCAAAGGGATCGTCAATCGCAGCAAGTTCGATTGCTGGGGCCGCCTGCCGGAGATCAATGCGAGTGGCGGCTACGGCGATTACATGAAGAAAGTGCGCGAATTCGGCAAGGCGATCTGGGAGGTCACCGGCAAGGGCAACGACGTCGATTTCGTCTTCGAGCATCCGGGCGAGACGACGTTCCCGGTGAGCTGTTTCGTGGTGAAGCGGGGCGGGATGGTCGTTTTCTGCGCGGGTACGACCGGCTACAACATCACCTTCGATGCGCGCTTCGTTTGGATGCGCCAGAAGCGCATTCAGGGTAGCCACTTCGCGAACCTCCTGCAGGCGAGCCAGGCGAACCGCCTCGTGATCGAGCGGCGCATCGATCCCTGCATGAGCGAGGTCTTTTCCTGGACCGAGATCCCCCAGGCGCACACCAAAATGATGCGTAACCAGCACAAGCCGGGCAATATGGCCGTCCTGGTGCAGGCAAGGCGCCCGGGCCTGCGAACCTTCGAGGACGCCGTCCACGCGTGAGCCTCCGGGGAGCTTGCTGGTGGAGCACGACCGTATGAGCCGAGCCGTCTCGCGGCCCAAAAGCGAATCCTCGACCGTGACACAACTCGCCGATCTATTCGCCCTGTGTGGCGAGGCGCTCGACGCCGCGGAAAGCTATCTCGGCCATGCGCGGCTCGCGGTCGCGGACAGAGTCGCGCGTGATGGCGCTCTCGACCCGAGCCTGCTCGATCGCGAACAATTCGCGGTCCACGGCTACGCGTGGAGCGCTACATACGTGGCCGCCTTGCGCGAGATGCTCGCCTGGGCGCGCCGACTCGAGGAACGCGGTACCTTCGGCGAACTCGAACGGCTCGTCCTTCAATCGGCATTCGGCGAATATCTCGCTCAGCTCCACGGTGGGATCGCACTTTCGCAGGTCGAAATCGTGCGCCCGGCCGACATGGGTGTGGCGGAGAAAGACCTGCGCATGTTCGCCACGGGGGCGGCGGCGCTCATCGAGCGCGGCAACACAGCCGCGGTGCGCGCGCGCATCGCCGAGCTTGTCGTCGAGGACGAAGGCTTCGGCGACCCCGGCCTCGACGACGAAGCACTCGTGATGATTCGCGATCAATTCAGGCGCTTCGGCGAAACGAAAGTGGCTCCCGTCGCCCATCGCTGGCATGTCGATGACCGGCTCATTCCCATCGAGATCGTCGCCGAGTTGGCTGCCCTCGGCGTATTCGGCCTCACCGTTCCCGAAGCTCATGGCGGACTTGGCCTCGGCAAGGTTGCGATGTGCGTCGTCACGGAGGAATTGAGCCGTGCTTATCTCGGCGTTGGCTCCCTCGGCACGCGCTCGGAGATCGCGGCGGAACTGATTCGCCTTAGCGGCACGGACGCGCAGAAAAAGATTTGGCTGCCGAAGATCGCGAGTGGGGAGATCCTGCCGACCGCCGTATTCACCGAGCCCAACACCGGCTCGGACCTCGGCGCGCTTCGCACCCGTGCGGTGCGCGAGGGCGGCGTCTACCGCGTCACGGGCAACAAGACCTGGATCACGCACGCCGCGCGCGCGGACCTCATGACGCTTCTCGTTCGCACCGATTCCAAGGACGCCGGCTACAAGGGCTTGTCGATGTTCCTCGCGCAAAAGCCGCGGGGGACCGACGAGAACCCGTTTCCCATCGCCGGCCTCACGGGAAGCGAGATTCGCGTGCTCGGTTATCGTGGCATGAAGGAGTACGAGCTTGCCTTCGACGGCTTCGAGGTCAAAGCGGAGGGCCTTCTTGGCGGGGTCGAGGGCCAAGGCTTCAAGCAACTGATGGCGACCTTCGAAAGTGCGCGCATTCAGACGGCGGCACGTGCCGTCGGTGTCGCACAGAACGCCCTTGAAATCGGACTTCGGTATGCGCTCGACCGTGTCCAGTTCGGCAAGCGCATCGTGGCCTTTCCGCGCGTGGCGGGCAAACTTGCATGGATGAGCGTCGAAACCATGATCGCGCGCCAGCTCACCTACTTTGCGGCGCGCGAGAAGGACAGCGGGCGGCGCTGCGACGTGCCCGCGGGGATGGCCAAGTTGCTCGGCGCCCGGGTTGCCTGGGCGAACGCGGACAACGCGCTGCAAATTCATGGTGGCAACGGCTATGCCGAGGAATACGAGATCAGCCGCGTCCTGTGCGACGCGCGCATCCTCAACATTTTCGAGGGTGCGGCCGAGATTCAGGCAGGCGTGATCGCACGCGGATTGCTTTCCGGGCGAAACTGAAACGCCGAAGCGCGAACATGCACTTCATTCGTGGAACAAAGACCGGATTCCTCTTCGCCCTCGCCATCCTTGCAGCGCTGGCGTGCGTCTCGCCGGTCGAGGCGCAGGAGGTTTGCGGTGTGGGTCTCGAGGCCGAGGGACCGCAGGACGAGGCCCTTCGGCAGTTCGCGCTGGCGCATCGGATCGGGCACCCCGATGCCTTCATCGCGATCGTCGACACAATCTATCGCACGGGGCGGCTCCCGGATTGCTACCTCACGAAACGCGTGGCGGCGTCGGATGGCTGGCGCGAGGGGGACGACCTTTGGGCGGCAGCCCCCGGCGATGCCATTGGCGGCGATCGCTTCGGCAATCGCGAGGGTCGCCTGCCGCCCGAATATAACGGCCGCTATCGGGAAGCCGATCTCGACTACGCCGGCGGCCACCGCGGTGCCCATCGGCTTGTCTTCGTCGAGGGGAGCCGAGGCGACTGGCTCGTCTGGGTGACGACCGACCACTATCGTCACGTGTATAAGGTGCCGTCGCCGCATTGAGCGCTCGAGTGTCCCACGCGGTGCCTTGAATGTGGGCATCGCCCCCAAGGCGCGCTATATCAAGACCGTGGAAACCTTCTTTACCTACCTCATATTCGCTGCGATGGCGGCCGTGGTCGTCGTTCTCCTCGTCGGCGTGGGCTCGATGTTCCGGGGTGGCGACTTCAACCGCAAATACTCGAACAAGCTAATGCGCTTGAGGATCCTATTGCAGGCTCTCGCACTCATCCTCTTCGCGATCTTCATGCTCTTCATCCGAAACCACGGTTGAGCGGTGGGCAATGGTCAAGCTGACGCGTATCTACACCAGGGGTGGCGACAGGGGTGAAACCTCTCTTGGCGACGGCGCGCGCGTGCCAAAGCATGCCCTTCGGGTTGCGGCATACGGCACCGTCGACGAGGCGAACAGCGTCATCGGACTCGCCCGCCTCCATACCAAAGACGAAGCGGATGCGATGCTGGCGCGGGTTCAGAACGACCTTTTCGATCTCGGCGCCGATCTCTGCACCCCCTCGGGTGGTACGCGAGAGGCGAAGGCGCTGCGGATCGTCGATGCGCAGATCGAGCGGCTGGAGCGTGAAATCGACGAAATGAACGAGGCGCTGAAACCGCTCGATTCATTCATATTGCCGGGTGGCTCACCCGCCGCCGCCTATCTTCACCTCGCCCGCACCGTCATGCGCCGGGCGGAGCGGCTGACGGCCGAACTCGCAATCCTCGAGACGATCAACCCCGCGGCCCTTCGCTACGCAAACCGCCTCTCGGACCACCTTTTCGTTCTGGCGCGCTATCTCAACGACAAGGGGAAAAAGGACGTGCTGTGGGTGCCGGGTGGAAATCGCTGACGGGTTGAGCTAGGCGCGAGCGAGCAGGAGGCCCGACCTTTCCGCACCGGGGCATAATTGACAAGCCTTATTCGCGGGCATAGTGTGCAGTTGCGAAAAGACGGTTTTTGGGCGGATTCAGGCCGTTTTTTGCGTCGTTGCCTTATTGGGGCGCGGGTCGGTTGCTTGACAGTCGGACAACCGCCTCCTAAACAAGCGGGCTCGTAATCAGGCAGACCTCAATTCCATTCCGTAGGACGTGCCATGAAGGTTCTGGTCCCGGTCAAGCGGGTCATCGACTTTAACGTCAAGATTCGCGTCAAGGCCGACCACTCGGGCGTCGAGACGGCGAACGTGAAAATGTCGATGAACCCGTTCGACGAAATCGGTGTGGAAGAAGCGCTCCGCCTCAAGGAGGCCGGCAAGGCGACGGAGGTGGTTGCCGTTTCGATCGGCCCCACCCAGTCCCAGGAGACGATTCGCACCGCCCTTGCCATGGGTGCGGACCGAGGTATTCACGTCGAAACCGATCAGGAGGTCCAACCGCTTGCGGTCGCGAAACTCCTGAAGGCGGTGGTGGCCAAGGAAAACCCGGGCCTCGTCATTCTCGGCAAGCAGGCGATCGACGACGACTGCAACCAGACAGGGCAGATGCTTGCGGCCCTGCTCGGCTGGCCGCAAGGTACGTTCGCCTCGAAGCTCACGATAAAGGACGGCCAGATGGAAGTGACGCGCGAGGTCGACGGCGGGCTCGAGACGGTCCTCCTCAAGCTTCCGGCCATCGTGACCACGGACCTGCGCCTCAATGAGCCGCGCTATGCCTCGCTTCCCAACATCATGAAGGCGAAAAAGAAGCCGATCGATAAGGCTACACCCGCCGATCTCGGCGTCGACATCGCGCCGCGCCTCGTCGTGCTCAAGGTCGACGAGCCGCCCAAACGCAAGGGTGGGGTCAAGGTCAAGGACGTGGCCGAACTCGTTGCCAAGCTAAAGACCGAAGCGAAGGTGATTTGATGACTGCGCTCGTCATCGCCTCCCACGATAACGCGACCGTAAAGCCGGCAACCCTGCACGCGGTGACCGCGGCAAAGTCGCTCGGCGACGTGGCTGTGCTGGTGGCAGGCTCCGGTGCCGCCGCCGCGGCCGAGGCGGCCTCGAAGATCGCCGGTGTCGCGAAAGTGCTGTTGGCGGACGCCCCATATCTTGCGAATGCGCTGGCCGAGAATCTGGCCCCGCTGATCGCCAAGCTCGCGCCGAACCACACCCATATTCTTGCGACCGCCGACAGCGTGGGGAAAAACGTCATGCCGCGCGTGGCAGCCCTCATCGATAGCCAACAAATCTCCGATATCGTCAAGGTCGACTCGGCCGACACGTTCGTGCGGCCGATTTATGCGGGCAATGCCCTCGCGACCGTGCAGTCGAAGGACAAAGTGAAGGTCATCACCGTGCGCGGCACGGCCTTCGACCCCGCCCCGGCGTCGGGTGGCTCGGCGCCGATCGAGAAAATCGATGCGAGTCCGGATGCCGGCCTTTCGAATTTCGTGGGTGCGGCCCTATCGAAGTCGGAACGGCCCGAGCTTACGTCTGCGCGCATCGTCATCTCGGGTGGGCGCGGCATGCAATCCGGCGAGAACTTCGTGATGCTCGAGCGCATTGCGGACAAACTCGGTGCGGCCGTGGGCGCATCGCGTGCGGCGGTCGATGCCGGCTTTGTACCGAACGATTATCAGGTCGGCCAGACCGGCAAAATCGTGGCCCCCGATCTTTACATTGCAGTCGGCATCTCGGGAGCGATCCAGCATCTCGCGGGCATGAAGGACTCGAAAGTCATCGTCGCCATCAACAAGGACGAAGAGGCGCCGATTTTCCAGGTCGCCGACTACGGTCTCGTCGGCGATCTGTTCAAGGTCTTGCCCGAATTCGAGGCGGCGCTCTCGAAATAACGATGAGCGATTGCCGGGCTTGCAAGCCCACGAGCAAGTAGGAGAAAAAGCGTTGGAGATACAAAAAATCGGTGTCATTGGCGCCGGGCAGATGGGCAACGGCATTGCTCATGTCTGTGCGCTGTCCGGTTTCGCGGTCCGCCTCGGCGACGTGAGCCAGGAGGCCGTCGACAAGGCAATGCAGGTCATGGATCGCAATATGCATCGCCAAGTCGCGCGCGGCGTCATCACCGAGGATCAGAAGAAGACGGCCCTTGCTCGCGTCAAGACCGGGGTGGGGATCGCTCAATTCGGTGACTGCGATCTCGTGATCGAGTCCGCGACCGAGAACGTGGGTATCAAGGGCGAGATCCTCAAGTCGGTATGCCCTGTTCTCAAGAAAGACGCCATCCTCGCGTCCAATACCTCCTCGATCTCGATCACTCGTCTCGCCTCGCTGACCGATCGCCCGGACAGGTTCATGGGCATGCATTTCATGAACCCGGTCCCTGTGATGGAGCTTGTCGAACTCATCCGTGGCCTCGCGACGGCCGAGGAGACTTTCAAGACCATCCGAGAGCTTGCGGTCAAGCTTGGCAAGACGCCGGCCAACGCCGAGGACTTTCCCGCCTTCATCGTGAACCGCATCCTGCTGCCCATGATCAACGAGGCGGTCTATGCGCTCTATGAAGGGGTCGGCTCGGTCGAGGCGATCGATGTCGGCTTGCGCCTCGGTGCCCATCATCCCATGGGGCCGCTCGAACTCGCCGATTTCATTGGCCTCGACACCTGCCTCGCGGTCATGCACGTCCTTTACGAGGGCCTTTCCGACAGCAAGTACCGGCCGTGTCCGCTCCTCGTGAAATACGTCGAGGCGGGCTGGCTCGGTCGCAAGACCGGGCGCGGCTTCTACGACTATGGAGGCGAAAAGCCGGTTCCAACCCGCTGAGGTTACCGCCGAAGACGCCATTCAGGCGGCGGCAGGGCGCGGGATTGTAATCCCCCAGTGCTCATCCTTAAATTGGAGTATCGGGCCGCTCCGGCCGGGCATAGACTTGCCGGCCGAGTCCGGCCCCAAGAAGGCAGGTAAACACATGGAAGGAAACGCTCTTCGGGTCGAACGGCCCGAGCCGCATCGGCGCGAGACCCTCGAGTCCGTGGTCGTGCGCATCGCCGGCGACTCGGGCGACGGCATTCAGCTCACCGGCAGCCAGTTTGCGCAGACAACCGCGTTTGCCGGGAACGATCTCGCGACCTTTCCCGATTTTCCCGCTGAGATTCGCGCACCCGTCGGCACCACGTTCGGCGTGTCGTCCTTTCAGATCAATTTCGGTGCGCGGGTCATTCGCACCTCGGGCGATGCGCCCGACGTCCTCGTGGCGCTCAATCCGGCGGCTCTCAAGGTGAATTTGCGCGATCTCAAGCCGGCGGGAATCCTGATCGTCAATACCGGCGCCTTCAACGAGCGCAATTACGCGAAGGCCGGCTTCAAGGGCGATCCGCTCAAGGACGGCAGCCTCGAAGGCTTCCGCACGATCGAACTCGACATCTCGCGCTTCACGCTCGAATCGGTGAAGGGGCTCGGCCTCTCCCAAAAGGAAGCGCTGCGCTGCAAGAATATGTGGGCGCTCGGCCTCCTCTTCTGGATGTATGGTCGCGATCGACAGACAACGGTCGACTGGCTCAAGCGCCGCTTCCAGAAGGAGTCGGCCCTCGCGAACGCCAACGTCGCCGCACTGAACGCGGGCCACGCCTTCGGCGAAACGGCGGAATTGCCGGTCGCACTTCCGGTCTTCAGCGTGCCGCCCGCGCATCTCGAGCCGGGGCTTTACCGCACGGTCACGGGAACGGAAGCGCTCGCCTGGGGCCTTCTGACCGGGGGCCAGCTCGCGGGCCTGCCGCTCGTCCTTTGCTCCTACCCGATCACGCCGGCCTCGGCACTCCTTCATACGCTTGCGGCCCTGAAGCAATTCGGCGTCGTGACGTTCCAAGCCGAGGATGAGATCGCCGCAATCGGGGCCGCGATCGGCGCCTCCTACGCAGGGGCCATGGGCATTACGTCGAGTTCCGGGCCGGGTGTTGCACTCAAGACCGAAGCACTCGGCCTTGCGATCGCCGCGGAGCTGCCGCTCATCCTCATCAATTCGCAACGCGCCGGACCCTCGACCGGCATGCCGACCAAGACCGAGCAATCGGATCTCTACCAAGCGGTCTACGGGCGCAACGCGGATTCCCCGCTCGCGGTACTCGCAGCACGCTCTTCGTCCGACTGCTTCGAGGTCGCAATCGAGGCCGTGCGGATCGCGAGCAAATACATGACGCCGGTCATTCTGCTGACCGACGGTTATCTCGCAAATGCGGCCGAGCCCTGGAAAATTCCCGACGTTACCGCGCTCAAGCCTTTCAAGGTCGAATATCGCACGGACCCCGAGGGCTTCCATCCCTTCATGCGCGATCCAACGACGCTTGCGCGCCCGTGGGTACGACCGGGTACGCCGGGGCTCGAGCATCGAATCGGCGGCATCGAACGCGATTACGAGAGCGGCAATATTTCCTACGATCCCGAGAACCATCAGCGCATGACCGATGCGCGCGCGGCCAAGATCAACGGCATCGCCAAGGATATCCCACTGCAGAGGACCGAAGACGGGTCGACCTCGGGCCGGCTTGCCGTCGTCGGTTGGGGCTCGACCTTCGGGCCGATCGGGCGCGCCATCGACAACCTGCGCCGAACCGGCCATTCGGTGTCGCATATCCACCTGCGCCATATCTGGCCGCTTCCCGCGAACCTTGGCGATCTCCTCAAGGGATTCGAGCGCATCCTGGTTCCGGAGATGAACAACGGCCAGCTTCTAACCGTGATACGCGACCGTTACCTCGTTCCCGCCGACGGGCTCAACAAGGTGACGGGACGGCCCTTCAAAATCGCCGAGATCGAGGCGGCCGCATTGGCGCGCCTGGAGGCACAACGATGAACATCGCAACCCCACCCGAAAAACTCGCGGCGAAGGACTATGCGTCCGATCAGGAGGTACGTTGGTGCCCCGGCTGCGGCGACTATGCGATCCTGAAGGCGGTCACCAAGACGCTGGCCGATATAGGTGCCAGGCGTGAGAATACCGTGTTCGTATCGGGTATTGGCTGCGCCGCGCGCTTTCCCTATTACATTGCAAGCTATGGGTTTCACACCATTCACGGACGGGCACCGGCAATCGCGACCGGCGTCAAGCTCGCCAACCCCGAACTGGACGTCTGGGTGATTGGCGGCGACGGCGATATGCTGTCGATCGGCGGCAATCACACGCTCCACGTGCTGCGACGGAACGTCGATTTGCAGATACTGCTCTTCAATAACGCGATCTACGGCCTGACCAAGGGCCAATACTCCCCGACTTCGCGACCGGGGACGAAGTCGCCCTCGACCCCCATGGGCTCGGTCGATAATCCGGTCTCGGCGACGCAATTTGCGCTCGGTGCCGGTGGGCGGTTCGTCGCACGCTCGGTCGACACCCTGCAAAGTCACTTGCCGGGTGTGCTCAGGCGCGCCCACGACCATCGCGGTGCGAGCTTCGTGGAAATCTTCCAGAACTGCATCGTCTACAACGACGGGGTCTATGCGGACTTCACCGAGAAGGACATCGCGGCCGACACCCAACTCCTCCTCGAGCACGGCAAGCCCATGGTTTTCGGCAAGGCTAGAGACAAGGGCATTCGCATCAGGCCGGGCACGCTCGATCTCGAAGTCGTGCGACTGGGCGAGGGCGGTGTCGCGGAGGCGGACCTTCTTGTCCATGACGAGACAAACCGCACCATGGCCTTCCTTCTTTCGCACATGGAGCCACCTAAATTCCCGATGGCCTTGGGCGTCCTCTACTGCGGTCCCGGAGAGGCTTATGAGGCGCAGGTGCGGGCCCAAATCGAGGAGGCACGCAAACGCCAAGGGGCTGTCGCCGATATCAATGCGCTACTTCGTCGAGGGTCGACCTGGAACGTGGGCGCCTGAACCGGCGGAAACATCCCCGTGGTCTGCGTCCTTTCGTCACGGGAGACAACCTCTTGTGACTGCGCTGAGCCTGATCGTTCGTTCTCTTAAACGTCATGGCCGGGCGGGCCGAAGGCCGAGACTTGGCCATCCGCGTCTTTCAGCGATAGGACATCCATACGAATGGAGAAGTCCGAAACTATTTGTCGGACACAACGAACGACTGTGCCTTGAATCCGAAATTCGCTCCCGGTCCGGCTCCCTCGTGTGGCGAATTTCGGATTAGCGACACGATGCCGACGCGGTCGATTTAGCCTGCATCTCGCGTCGGCGAGGGCGGCATGCCGGTTGTCGTCTGCTTCTGGTTTGCGTCCTGATCCCTGCCTTCGCCGATCGCATGTTGGATCAGTTTGACGGCGGCGACGGAATCCCAGAGCGCACCACCGACCAGGACACCGCGAGACAGTCCGTCGCGCCCGATGAGGAAGCTCGTCGGCACGCCACGCCCACTCCAGGCGCGAAACGATTCGCCCTTGGGGTCGAGGTAAATGCCGAGATGATCGAGTCCATTCCGCGCGAAGTAAGGCTCGACCGCGTCCTTGCCCTGGCGGTCGAGGGCGATATCGACGACAGTGAAATCCTTGCCCCCGAACCTCGCCTGCAGCCTGTCGAGGGATGGCATTTCCCGCACGCACGGTGCGCACCAAGTCGCCCAAAAATTGACCAGCACGACCTGGCCCTTGAAGTCGGCAAGCGAAAGGGTCTTCCCGGTTCCATCCGAAAAAGTTATTGGTGGCACTGGCTTAGGCGAGGCGAAATAGATAAAGTCGCCCATCTCGCCCACGAGCGCTGGTTTTGTCTCGTCGGCGAAGGCGGCTTTGGGGCCGAGGCCGTCGAGCCACGCCAGCGCGAGAAATGCGGCGGGGACGGCAGCAAGCGCCATCAGGCCGGCGAAGAGCAATGCCTTCGGGCGCCAAATTGGGGGGATGGCTTTGCGATCTATCTTCATGAGCACGTACCGGCTGTCGTTGTGTTACATAAAACGGCCGTCAACGCCAGGCTCCATAAACGGATTGGCACTAAGGCCATGACGAATAAAACAAAATCGACAAGAACTCCAGCTGGAAAAGCTTCCGCGGCCAAATCTCGGTCTGCGAGGCCGGCCGGCGCTAAATTGTCGCCCCCGGCCCCGGTTCGCGCGAAGGCCGCTCCCCTCAAGGCGATGCCCTTAAAGGTTGCATCGGGCAAGGCCATTGCACCGAGGCAAACCGAGCGCGAGGGAGCGGCGGCCAAGGCAAAGCCGGCCAAGCCGGGTCCAAATGCCAATCCCCTTTGGGGCGGGCGATTCGCGTCGGGCCCCGCCGAGACCATGGTCGAGATCAATGCCTCGATCGACTTCGACCGCCGCCTCTACGCCCAGGATATCCGCGCCTCGAAGGCACATGCTGCCATGCTTGTCGCAAGGGGGATCGTCTCCTCTAAAGATGGCCAGGCCATCGCCCAAGGTCTAGACAAAATCCGTCAAGAAATTGAAAGCGGGGCGTTCAAATTCTCGCGCGCGCTCGAGGACATTCACATGAATGTCGAACACCGTTTGGCCGAAATTGTCGGCGAAGCGGCAGGACGACTCCACACCGCGCGCTCGCGGAATGACCAGGTGGCGACCGATTTCCGCTTGTGGGTGCGCGATGCGATCGACCATCTCGATCCTGCCTTGAGGGAATTGCAGGCGGCCCTCCTTGCTCAGGCCGAGCGTCACGCGGAAACGCTCATGCCCGGCCTCACGCACCTTCAACCGGCACAGCCCATCACCTTCGGCCATCACCTGATGGCCTATGTGGAAATGTTCGGTCGCGATCGCAGTCGCTTTGCGGATTGCCGCAAGCGATTGAACGAATCGCCGCTAGGTGCCGCAGCACTCGCCGGCACGTCGTTTCCGATCGACCGTGAGATGACGGCGCGGGAGCTCGGCTTCGCGCGCCCGATGGCGAATTCGCTCGATGCAGTCTCCGACCGCGACTTTGCCCTCGAGTTCCTGGCCTCAGCGTCGATCGTTGGGATTCATCTTTCACGCCTTGCCGAAGAGTTGGTGATTTGGTCCTCGGACCAATTCCGGTTCGTGATGCTTTCGGATCAGTTCACAACCGGAAGTTCGATCATGCCGCAGAAAAGGAACCCGGACGCGGCCGAGCTGGTGCGCGCAAAGGCAGGCCGTCTCATTGCAAATCTGGTCAGTCTCCTGACCGTCATGAAGGGCCTTCCGCTCACTTACGGCAAGGACATGCAGGAGGACAAGGCGCCGACGTTCGAGGCGGCGGACACGCTCGCCTTGTCCATCGCGGCGACGACGGGAATGATCCGCGATCTTACGCCAAACCTCGCCGCCATGCGCGCCGCGCTCAACGGCGGCTTCCTCACGGCGACCGATCTTGCGGACTGGCTCGTGCGGGCGCGGGGAATGCCGTTCCGCGAAGCCCATCACATCGCCGGTCGCGTCGTGCGGCTGGCCGAGACGCGACGCTGCAGGCTCGACGAGCTGAGCCTCGGCGATCTCCAATCGATCGAGCCGCGCATCACCAAGGACGTGCTCGACGTGCTGAGTGTGGAGAGATCCGTGCGAAGCCGCCGCAGCCTTGGTGGCACCGCTCCCGACCAGGTGCGCCGCGCCATAGCCCGCGCCAAGGAGCGTTATCTTTGATCCGTCTCGTTTTTTCCATCGTCCTTTCGGCGGTCGTTGCTTGCACGCTCGCGGCTTGCGGCAAGAAGGGTCCCCCGGAGGTGCCGAAAGGTGAGACCGACACCCTCGATCGGAAATATCCGAGTGGGGAGTAGGCCGGGCAATGGATGATTTCACTTATAGGGGCGGCTTTCTTCACGCCGAAGACGTCCCGCTTCCTCGTATCGCGGAGGCGGTCGGCACGCCGTTCTATTGTTATTCGACCCGCGCGATCTTGCGTCAATACCAGGCGTTCAAAAACGCCTTTGCCGGCGTCGATGCAAAAATCTGCTACGCGCTCAAAGCGAACGCCAATCTCGCGGTCGTGCGCACGCTCGTCACCGCGGGTGCGGGAGCCGACGTCGTGTCGGAAGGTGAATTGAGGATTGCGCTTGCCGCCGGGGCCGCCCCCGCAAAGATCGTTTTTTCGGGTGTGGGCAAGACGCGGCGGGAGATTGCATTCGCACTCGAGACCGGCATCTTTCAAATCAACGTCGAGTCGGAGCCGGAGCTCGAGGTTCTCGGTGAGACCGCTCGATCTCTCGGCAAGGAGATCGACGTCGCAATACGGCTCAACCCTGACGTCGATGCGCGCACGCACGCCAAGATCACCACGGGCAGAAAGGAAAACAAGTTCGGCGTCCTGATGGAATCCGCGCGTCAACTTTATGTCCGTGGCGCGCGCATGCCCGGTCTTTCGATGCGCGGAGTCGCCGTGCATATCGGTTCCCTCTTGACCGATATCGCACCCTACCGCGAAGCGTTCGAGCGCGTGGTCGAATTCGTGCGCGTGCTGCGCAAGGATGGCCACGATATCCGCCGCATCGACCTCGGCGGCGGGCTCGGTATTGCCTATGGCAACGAAACAACGCCGGGGGTGACGGACTACGCTGCGATGGTAAAAGAAGTGACGGGCGGTATCGGGTGCGAATTGACATTCGAGCCCGGGCGCTTCCTCGTCGGCAATGCGGGCCTTCTCGTTTCGCGCGTCGTTTATGTGAAGAAGGGTGCGGCAAGAGATATCGTCATCGTCGATTCCGCGATGAACGACCTGATCCGCCCAGCGCTATACGATGCATTTCACAAAATAGTCACCGTCGCGGAACCGAACCCGGGCGCGCGGCACGAGCCTGTCGATGTCGTCGGGCCAGTGTGCGAAAGTGCCGACATCTTCGCTCGCGCCAGGGCACTCACGCCCGTCGTTGCCGGTGACCTCCTTGCCATTTGCTCGGCGGGGGCCTACGCTTCGGTCATGGCCTCGACGTACAATGCGCGTCTGCCCGCTCCGGAAGTCATGGTTAACGGAGCGAAGTACGCAGTGGTGAGGCCGCGGCCCGATTACGCGGAACTGATGGGCCGCGATTGCCTGCCCGATTGGCTTCGGCCCAACGCTGGCGATGCGATGGATGTTGGTGCGACGAAGCGAGACGTGGCATGACGCTCGCCGTCGGATGAGCGACGATCGCCGGCGGTGAAGGAGAAATGCAGCGACAACATGACGGCCGCGAATCAAACGCCGAAGGTTGAGGGCCTCCGCCCTCGCACGATTTCCCTCGCCCGTTTGGCGCTTCTCTGGGAGACAGTCTGGCCAAGCGCGTGGCCCGCCCTGGGTACGCTCGGATTGTTCGCAGCCCTTGCTTGCTTTGGCGTTTTCACGGTCCTGCCGGGCTGGTTGCATGTCCTGCTTCTCGCCGGATTTGCGTCAGCACTCGCGATCGCGATCTTTCGTGGCGTTCGCACGCTTCGTTCCCCGAGCATCGCGGAAGCCGAACGGCGCATCGAGCGCGACAGCGGGCTCGTCCATCGACCCCTCACGGCACTCGACGACAAGCTCGCGATCGGTGCGGGCGACGATTTCACCGAGACATTGTGGCGAGCACACCTCGAACGGATGCGCAAGGCGATTGGCAAGGTGCGTGTGAAATTGCCTCGTCCCGGCTTGGCGGGCCGGGATCCGATGGCCCTGCGCTTGCTCATCGTCCTTTTGCTGGGCCTCGGTCTGCTCGAGGCAGGCGGTGCTGCACCGGAGCGGCTGATGGCTGCCTTGATGCCGCAGCTCGGCCCGCTTTCCGCGAGCAATCCCGCCGTCGTCCAACTTTGGCTGACGCCACCTTCGTATACGGGTCTCGCGCCGATCTTCGTGACGGCCGGCGAGCGCGATGCGAAGCAGGCGGCGGTGGCGCCAAAGGACAGTGCCCCGACGGAGAGTGCTCCAAGGAACAATGCCGAGGTGCAGACTTCGATCGACGTGCCGGCGGGAAGCAAGGTGCTCGCTCGCGTTCAGGGCGGTTCCGGTGCGGTGCGGCTCTTGGTGGGCGGCCGGGTCATTCCCTTCAAGTCGATCGATGACGCCACGTCTCAACTCGAGGACTCGATCGTCGCAGGCGATACGTTGACGGTCGAGCAGGGCGGGCGCGCGATTGGTCAGTGGCGAATCCATGTGGTCCCCGACCTTCCACCCAAAGTCGCATTCGCATCGCCGCCGTCACGCACGCTGAGGGCGAGTCTCAAGATCGAGTACGCCGCCAGCCACGAATATGGGCTTGCGAGCGTGAAAGCCGAGATCAGGCGCAAGGGTGGAGCCGCCGGCGAAACGCCCATCGAGCTCGAGCTTCCGCTTGCGAGCGGACACCCCAAAGACGCGCACGAGACGAGCTTTCACGATCTGACGCCGCATCCGTGGGCGGGATTGCCGGTCACGATCCAGCTTCTTGCGGCCGATGAGCCCGGCCTCGTCGGCAAGAGCGAGGCGCTTGAAATCACTCTGCCCGAGCGGAATTTCACGCACCCGGTTGCACGTGCGATCATCGAGCAGCGCAAGCGCCTGACGGTCGATCCCGATAGTCGCGAGCAAGTCGCCGACATATTGAGCCAGCTCGCAGCGCATCCCGATACCTTTTCGGGCGATTACAACGTTTTCCTGGCGCTGATCGCGGCCCGAGGACGCTTGAGGCTTGCCCATGAGCCATCGGACATCAGCGACGTGCAGCAGCTTCTTTGGGACACAGCACTCGCGATCGAAGACGGCCACCTTTCACTCGCCGAACGCGAGCTGCGCGATCTCCAACAGCAGCTGATGGATGCACTCGATCGCAACGCGCCCGACAAGGAGATCGAAGACCTCATTGCCAAGCTCGAGGAAGCGATCGACCGTTATCTTCAGGCGATGATGGAGGAGCAACTTCGCAATCCCGACAAGCAACAGCAGGAATTCGACAAGAACGCGCACACGCTCGAAATGCAGGATCTGCACAAGATGCTCGATCAGTTGCGCGAGATGACACGCACCGGCGCTCGAGACGCGGCACGCCAGATGCTGGCCCAACTTCAAGAGATGCTCGAGAACATGCGGATGGCGCGCATGAATCCGAATGGGCAGCAAGGACGCAGCGGCGCCCAAAACCTGATGCGCGGGATGGACGATCTCATCAACAGGCAAGACAAGCTTCTCCAGCGGACCTTCCGCGAGTCCCAGCTTGGCGGCTCTGGAATGCCGATGCAGCGGCCGGGCTCGGGCAACAGCGCTTCCGAACAAGAGGCGTTGCGCAAGATGCTTGGGGATCTCATGCGGCGGATGGGCGAGATGTCCGGGCAGATTCCCGATGCGCTCGGCTTGGCGGAGCGCGCCATGCGCGATTCGAGCGATGCGCTTGGCCGCGGCGAGCCCGGAGAGGCGGTCAATCCTCAGTCACAGGCGCTCGACCAATTGCGTCGAGGTCGACAGGCGATGATGGAAGGCTTGCGCCAACGGCTCGGCGAGGAGGGCGATACGGAGGATCTCGACGCGTTCGGACCGGCGCGCGATCCGCTGGGTCGCACGATGCCGGGCTATGGCAATTTCGATGCGAACGACGTGCAGATTCCAGATCATGGCACAATGCAGCGCGCGCGCGAAATCCAGGAAGAGCTTCAACGCCGTGCCGGTCAGCGTCAACGCCCGCCCATCGAGCGCGAATATATCGATCGACTCCTGAAGCGCTTTTAAGGCCGACTGCGATCGACCGTCCCCGCTCGGGCGGAAGGCAAAACTGAATCTTGCCGTCGCTTGAGTGCGCCGCGCTCCCGTCAAACCCGGGTCGAGAGCCAGATTGCAAGGCGCGATGCGGCCTTGATCGTTCCCAATAAAAGCGGGTAGGCCGGTGCGGCCTCGGCTCCGTGCGCGAGGCCGATTTCCTTGTGGTCGATTTCGTGCGCGCGGAAATCCTCGATTGTCTCGCGCAACTCCTTTTCGTCATCGCCGAGCGCTTCGGCCTGACGCTTGTAATGGTCGTCGATAACGTCCTCGACGGCGACCGTGCACGCCATCGCTGCGCGCTCGCCGAGGAGGGCCGTGGCCGCACCCAGCGCAAAGCCAGCCACGTGCCATAGGGGGTGAAGGACCGTTGGACGCACGCGGCGCTCGACCATCAGCTTTTCGAATGCGGCAAGATGCGCTTCTTCTTGCGCGGCCATCTTTCGGATCGTCTCGCCCTCGGGCCGGCGGCCGAGAATGGCGAGTTGGCCCGCGTAAATGCGCTTGGCGCCATATTCGCCCGCATGGTCGACACGGATCATTCGCGCAAGAAGTTCCTGCTTGTCAGGATCGCCGGGTAACCGGTCCTCCGCCGTCCGGCGGGGATGCAAACGGTTTGAGGGTGAGCCCGCCTTTGTCATCGAGGCCTCGCGTTCCTGGCGCCGCGCGCCGCCCCTGCCGCGAACAGCGCGAGTGCTCCGGAGATCAGCACATTGTAGCCGGCGAGCGACACGCCGAACAATGACCATGGAACGCGGTCGCAGCGTGCGACGTTGTTCGAGAGAATCTGCTCGCGAAACGCCTCAAAGGTCATCGTCCCTCCACTCGAGACGGTGCCGGCGCAAGCCGTCGTTCCTTCCCACCAGTGCTGCTCCACGCCCACATGGAAGACGCCGATTCCGGCATCGATCAGGAAGGCGATTGACACAAAGGCGAGAATTGCCGAGCGCCAACGGCCATCCCGGACGAAAACGCCGATGAGCGAGAGTGCTATCGCGGCACCGTAAGGGTAGCGCTCATAGACGCAAAGCACGCATGGCGCCAAGCCGCCGATATATTGGAACAGAAAAGCGCCGCCGAGTGTCGCGATGGAGGCGGCCAGGATGAGGGCCGGAGGAAGACGTTCGGAAGCGATCAATCGTTCGAGGAAGGGCAAGGACGCTTTCTCCTAAAGATAGCGCAGCGCGAGAAACCCGCCCACCAGGGCGATTGCGAAGAGGCTCGTCACCAGCATGAGGCGCGCTTCGATGAAGCGGCGCATCGGCTCGCCAAAGCGCTGCAACAGGCCCGCAACGAGGAAGAAGCGCATGGCGCGAGAGATCGCCGAGGCAAGTGCAAATTTCCAAATGTCGAATTGAAGGGCCCCACTCGCGATGGTGACGATCTTGTAGGGGATGGGCGTCATGCCTTTGAAGATGATGATCCACAATCCCCATTCGGCGAACGACGCCTTGAGTGCTTCATACTTGTCCAATGCGTGGTAGAACTCGAGCACGGGCAGCCCGATCGCCGCGAAAGCGTAATAGCCGATCGCGTAGCCGAGAAAGCCTCCGGCGACCGAGGCGGCGGTGCATATGGCGGCAAGGGCCCATGCCCGTCGCGGAGCCGCGAGCACCATGGGGATGAGCAGGACGTCGGGTGGAATCGGGAAGACCGAGCTTTCGACGAAGCTTACCGCGGCGAGCGCCCAGGTCGCATGGCGATGGCCGGCGAGCCGCATGGTCCGCTCATAAAGGTAATTCAGCAATCGATCCCGCTCCACGATAGGTGGCGACCGGCATGGTCGTCTATTAATGCCGATTTGCCCGTTCTCACCGGTTCATCGGTTCGCGCCGGTTTATCAGGTGCGATTCGGTTGGGCAATCCCGCTCGCATTGAGGGATCGCCATAGGCATAGTGGCCTGACGTGGATCGTGGCTTCGCGAGGTATCGGGCGAATGTCGCAGTGGCTCGGGTTCTGGGAAGGCGCCAATCGTATCTATGTGAACGATCGCCACCGGGCGATCCACTATCGGCAGGTGGCCGATGACGTTCTTGCCGAGCTTCCTTCGAGCGCCGCACCCGTTGTCCTCGACTACGGATGCGGCGAAGCGCTCGAAGCCGGTCGGATCGCCGAGCGAGCCGAGCATCTCTTTCTTTTCGATGCGGCGAAGGCCGTACGCGAACGGGCGGCCTTGCGCTTTGCCGGGATGGCGAAGATCGCCATCCTCGACGAAGCAGGGCTCGCCGCACTTGCCCCGGCCTCGCTCGACCTCATCGTCGTGAATTCGGTGCTCCAATATGTGCCACGCACGGATCTGACGAGGCTCCTCGCTCTGTGGCGGGATCTGCTCAAGCCCGGGGGTGTCCTTGCGCTGGCGGATATCGTTCCGCCCGACAGCGGAATGTTTGCCGATGTCGGATCGCTCCTCCGTACGGCCGTCCGATTTCGCTTCCTCGGCGCGGCACTTCTCGGCCTCGGCTCGACCTTTTTCTCGGACTACCGTCGGCTGCGCGCGGAGGCGGGCCTTACGACTTACCGGGAGGCCGAAATGCTCGAGCTGCTGCGGGCAGCAGGATTGGCACCGCGTCGGCGGGCGCAAAACTTCGGCTTCAACGCCGCACGCATGACCTTCCTGGCCGTGCGGACGGACTGACGATCGACCCGCGTCGACACCGCGCGCTCGGCAGTTGACCGCCGGCCGTTGTCGGCTATGATCCGGCCGCGAAGCGCATGATCGCCCGGCGATGAAGGGTGGCTTGCCCCTGTGGCGGAACCGGTAGACGCGGCAGACTCAAAATCTGTTGTTCGCAAGGACGTGGGAGTTCGAGTCTCCCCGGGGGCACCAATAATATCGGCTGATAGGCCAAGTCCGCAACTCGAGCAAACTTCACTATTTATTCGTCCCGCCCGGAAAAGTTTTACACTATAGAATTGCAATCGCGCCAATGCGGAACGGCGATGCCATAATCCATCGGCGAGCCCAATTTATTGAGAGACGTGGAACGCAACGACGCGGCGCGGGCGGCTCCGAACAACTGACTTTGGTTTACGAGGGCCGTCGGACGACATCGCAACGCACATGGGGGAGGGGCCATGGCCTATCGCATTTTGGCGCTCGATGGCGGTGGGGCGTGGGCGCTGATCGAAGTGAGCGCACTCATCGCGCTTTACAGCAAGAGCACCACCGGACATCAGGTTCTGTCCGATTTCGATATGGTCGCGGCAAACTCCGGCGGCAGCCTCGTATTAGGGGGCTTGGTCGAGGATCTGGCGCTTGGCGATCTGCTTGGCTATTTCGAGGACGAGGCGAAGCGCAAATCGATCTTCTCGCCGACGAGCTCGATCGTCGACCAGGCAGTGCAAAGCCTGGTGGGCATCGGGCCTAAATACAGCGCCGAAGACAAGCTGCCGGCGATCCAGCGTCTTTTGCCAAATCGCGGTAACCTATCGATGGACAAGGCGATCGCGGGCGTGACGCGCGCCGGAATTCCGGCCGACGTTCACCTTCTCATCATCGGTTTCGATTACGACCGCAACCGCGCCATATTCTTCCGCTCGGCTGCGGCATCGGGGCCGGAATGGGGCACGGGAGACACCGTCGACGTTACCCTGGCCGAGGCCATCCACGCCTCGACGAATGCGCCCGTCAATTATTTCGACGGGCCGGCGACGTTCCCGGATCGCGCCGGGCGCTATTGGGACGGTGGTGTCACGGGGTGCAACAATCCCGTGCTCGCGGCAGTGACCGAAGCAGTCGTGATAGGGCAAACGCCAACCAATATCGTCGCCTTGAGCATCGGGACGGGAACCGTGGCGTTGCCCTGGCCTACGCCGGCCGACCCGGCAAATTCGCCCTACGTGCAAGCAATCGGCCAACCCGGCCTCGTTGCCGATTTGCGCAAGCTCGCGGGTTCCATTCTTGACGATCCGCCGGACATTGCGAGCTTCCTGGCCCACGTAATGACGGGCGGTGGCGCCGGCGTTCCGGCACCCGCCCAGAGTCGTATCGTCCGGATGAATCCGCTGATCAGTCCGATGGGCAAGCCCGGCTCGTGGCGGCCGCCCGGGCCCGCAGCCGGACCGATGACGGCGGCGCAGTTCACATATCTGACACGGTTGGACATGGATGCGGTCGAGCAGCCCCAGGTCGATGCGATCGCAACATTCGCGGACCTTTGGCTTCAAGGCAACGTGACCAACCAGCCGCTGCGCATGGACAGCGATACGCTCACGCCGGAACTGGGATACATCACGTTCCAGGATGCTGCAACGGCATGGCGTGCGATCAAGTGAGCGAGCGGTTGCCGGCGGTGACGGAGCACACCTCACCTCGAGTGCGGCTATCCTCGCAACTCACCGAGCGACTCGGTCCCATCCGCCACGACACGCGCATCGGGATCGCCCGTGTGGCCATAGCTTGACCACGCAGAAAACCCCAGCCTGGAAAGGATAGCGGGAGGACAGCGACGCATGACCTCTGGACGCAGCCCTCGCGGATAATTTTCGAGCTGCCGAAACTGCGGCCCGCAGCCGACCGTGGTTATGCCGAACCTGGATTCCCGCGAACGGTTCGGTGCTGCGCCATGCCATAGCCTTGCGTCGAACGCGAATGCGGTGCCCGCCGGGCCGAGTGCTGCCACCGATGCAATCTTGTGGGGCACCGACGGATCGGGCTGCTTGCCGCTCAAATGACTGCAGGGCACCAAGCGGGTGGCGCCGTTCTCGATTGAAAAATCCGTGATCATCCACATCACATTCACGGCGGCAATCGGCGCAATCGGCTTCCCGGAGGGAAGCGGTTCGATAGCACCCCCGGTGTTGCGCTTTGCATCGGCGGGCCGGGCGGGACGCAGACCAGGTTCATGGGGACCTGGCATCCACCATTGGTCGGTATGGAGCGGCATTTCTCCGGCTCCCGGGTGCTGGATTTGTGCATCGACGCATGAAATCAAATAGTCCGGGCCGATGAGGTGTTCGATGAGCGACATGCACAATGGATGCTGAATGAGCTTAAAGAACACCTCCCCTTTATTGAGAAGCATGCCGACCCACTGATTGAGCGGATCGATATTGGCGGGATTTTTCTTATTGTGCATTTGGCGCTCGGCGTCCGCTTGCTCGAAGAGCCTCCTCCGAATCGTTTCGAGTGTCTCGCCCTCGAGTGCGCGCTCGACAATGCAATATCCGAAGACTTCGATGTCGTCCTTCAGCCGGGCCCCATCCCTCGTTGGCTTCGGCAGCCGATCGGGGTCCCAGTGCAGATTGTATCTTCCGGGATCATTCGGCATGGATGGCCTCGGCTGGACAGGTCGCGTGCGGCTCAATGAACGGTGGATCGGTCTTCCCGCAGCACTTTTGACACAAGCGGCACTATGCGCCTGGACCGGGGGGTTCACAAGCAAGCGACCGCAGAGGTTTTCCTAACTAGAAGTTCATCTGGCCTTCGATTTGTTCTGCCGAGGGTGCATTCGCCGGATCGAGTGCGCGCTGGAGATAACCTTCTGCCATTGGTTCGAAGGTCTCCCAGAGCTTGCTCAACGCCGCAATTGGCGCTTCGGACAAGTCCGCTCGCAGGTCGACGACGGGAAAGGGGATG
>DASPOR010000011.1 GCA_035625915.1 Alphaproteobacteria bacterium
ACATCGCGATCCGTGAGAACCTCGACCGCAAGAAACTCGCGAATGGCTCGAAGCGAGACGGCGAATCCTTCGGCGCCAGCCTCCCCGAATACGTGACGCCCGAATTTGTGCGCGACGAAGTGGCGCGCGGCCGCGCCATCATTCCCTCGAATGTCAATCATCCGGAGATCGAGCCGATGATCATCGGCCGAAACTTCCTGGTGAAGATAAACGCGAACATCGGTAACTCGGCGGTCACCTCCTCCGTCGCCGACGAAGTCGATAAGATGGTGTGGGCGACGCGCTGGGGTGCGGATACCGTGATGGACCTCTCGACAGGCCGTAACATCCACAACATTCGGGAATGGATCATCCGCAACTCGTCGGTGCCGATCGGAACCGTGCCGATCTATCAAGCGCTGGAAAAGGTGGACGGCGTTGCCGAAGATCTCACGTGGGAGATCTACCGCGACACGCTGGTCGAGCAGTGCGAGCAGGGGGTCGATTACTTCACGATTCATGCGGGCGTGCGGCTGGCCTATGTGCCGCTCACGGCAAAGCGCGTGACCGGCATCGTCTCGCGCGGCGGCTCGATCATGGCGAAATGGTGCTTGGCGCATCACAAGGAGAGCTTCCTTTACACGCATTTTGCCGACATCTGCGACGTCATGCGCGCCTATGACGTGAGCTTCTCGCTGGGAGACGGGTTGCGGCCGGGTTCGATCGCGGATGCCAACGACGAAGCCCAATTTGCCGAGCTCGAAACGCTCGGCGAACTCACGAAGATCGCGTGGGAAAAGGGTGTTCAGGTCATGATCGAAGGCCCCGGCCACGTGCCAATGCACAAGATCAAGATCAATATGGATAAGCAGCTCCGCGAGTGCGGCGAGGCGCCGTTCTACACCCTTGGCCCGCTCACGACCGACATAGCTCCAGGCTACGACCACATCACGAGCGGGATCGGTGCCGCGATGATCGGCTGGTTCGGTTGCGCGATGCTCTGTTACGTGACCCCCAAGGAACATCTCGGCCTGCCGAACCGGGACGACGTGAAAGTCGGCGTGATCACCTACAAGATCGCGGCCCACGCGGCAGATCTCGCGAAGGGTCATCCTGGGGCCCAGGAACGCGACGATGCACTCTCGCGTGCGCGCTTCGAATTCCGCTGGCAGGATCAGTTCAACCTCTCACTCGACCCAGAAACTGCCAAGCACTTCCATGACGAAACTCTGCCCAAGGAGGCGCACAAGGTCGCACATTTCTGCTCGATGTGCGGACCGAAGTTCTGCTCGATGAAAATCACGCAGGATGTGCGCGACTTTGCGGCAAGCGGGATGGAGAAAATGTCCGAAGCGTTCCGGAAATCGGGTTCCGAGATCTATCAGCGCAAGGAGGATCTCGAAGCCCTCGCCAAGGAATCGAATCGCGCACTCGGCGGCGATTGAATGCGGTATTGAGGCACCTCGAAGAGCAACGCCGGACGGCAAGGCATTGTGCCGCGGGCGGGGCAGAAGTCCCGCCCGTTTCCCGAGACGGCCCATCCCTGTATTCTGTCCCTACATGAGCGAAGCACCCGCGTTCGATGCGAAATTCCATAGATCGTTCTGCGATCTTCTCGCCTGGCGGCGGGACGTGCGGCGCTTTCGGACAAATTCGCCGCCCGAAGGAACCCTCGAACGTCTCTTCGCACTTGCATCCCTGGCGCCGTCGGTCGGCCTTAGCCAGCCTTGGCGGTTCGTCGTGGTCGACAACAGAGAGCGTCGGGCCGCAATTCGAGCCGATTTCGAGAGGTGCAACCAGGAGGCCCTCAGCGATTACTCCGGCGCGCGCGCTCGGCTCTATGCCACGCTGAAGCTCGCCGGCCTCGATGCGGCCCCGATCCAATTCGGTGTCTTTGCCGACCGGGATGCCACGCAGGGCCATGGCCTCGGGCGACGCACGATGCCGGAGACGACCGAATATTCGGCCGTAATGGCGGTCCACACGCTTTGGCTCGCCGCCCGCGTGGAAGGGCTTGGCTTAGGCTGGATATCGATTCTCGATCCATCGCGGGTCGCGGAGATCCTGGAAATTCCATCGACGTGGCGCTTCATCGGCTATTTTTGCCTGGGCTATCCCGAGCAGACCGACCACACGCCAGCACTCGAACGGGCGGGTTGGGAAGAGCGCAGGTCCTCTGCTGAATTTATCCTGCGGCGATGAGCGTCGGGCTTAGCTTAGCCCCGACGGCTCCGCGACATTCGCGGTCACAAGGTGCCCCTCGATAAGCTTATGCACCTGTTTCGGCAGCGGTACGGACTTTCCCGTCGACAGACTTGCCTCGACGGCCGTGTAATCGCCCGTGGCAATCAGATTGCCGTTTTCAGCATCGAGCATGCGATGGAGGAATCGGAAGAACTTCTTGCCCACTGCCACGAAACCGCTTTGGACGACGACGAGTTCCCCGCCGCGAAGTTCCCTGACGAACTGATAACTTTGGCGCACGACGGCGATGCGCCGCCCCGCTTTCCTCATCGAGCGCGGCGTAATGCCGATCGAGCGCATCAGAAACCATGTCGCCTGATCGAAGCGTGCAACATACATCGGGGAATTCATGTGCGACTGGGAATCGTATTCGGAAACGAGCACCGCACCCTTGAAGGTCTCGACCCATTCGCCCATGAATATACTCCCGGCGTGCGCCTCGCTTTCCTTCGTTGCGCGAGCTTACCATAAGTCGGCGCATTGAACAGACGCGAGCGGCCGAGGCCCCTTTTCGAGATCGACTAGTTCTGTCATCATTCGGCCATGCCCTTTGCCGGTGTCGATCCCTGGCGCGAGCAGTACTTTGACCGCACCGTTGTGCCCGATGGCGTCGTCATCCCGATCGACGACGCGACGGCGTGGGAGCTTTATCCTCGGCATCGGTGGGTCTACAACAAGCTTCTCATTTGCGAGACGCAGGGCCTGCCGCATGGTCCGCATGGCACCATGCCAAAGACATATCCCGTCTTCTCGAAGCCGATCTACAACATGCGTGGGATGGGGACCGGTGGGCGTATTGTCCATTCCGAGTCCGAATATCTCGCGGGCCTTGAGCCCGGTCATTTCTGGATGCCTTATTTCACCGGACCGCATATCTCGACGGATTTCGTATTCCTCAACGGCGAAGCGAAATGGCGGCGTCATTCAACAGGGAAGGCCGGGCCCGAAGGTACATTCGACTATTGGACGGTGCACGCGGGGCTGGACCCGATACTTGAGCGGTATATCGGCGATTGGTCGAAGCGAAACCTCCAAGGGTTCACCGGCGTTGCGAATTTCGAGACCATCGGCGGCCGTATCGTCGAATGTCATCTGCGGATGGCAGAGCAATGGATCGATATCAACGGATCCGGCTGGCTCGACGCCGTGGTCGAGCTCTATGCCAGCCATCGATGGCAATTCTCTGACGAGGATCGCCGGGACGGCTACAGTGTCGTGCTGTTTGGCGGACACGAAAAGCACTGGACGATCGACCGCAGCAAAGTCGCGGAGTTCCTGAAGTGGCCGAACGTCTCATCGATCCAGATCACATTCGTTGAAAACAAGCCCGCCGGACATCACGCCATGCCGCCGGGCGGATTCCGTCTCGCCATTGTTAATTGCTGGAACCTTGAAAGCGGTTTTTCCGTGCGCGGCGCGCTCGCAAAGCTTTTTGTCGCAAGGGCCGATCAGGCGCCGGGGCCGCGGGCGATGGGCCAGATGGCCTCCACGCGCTCGCCACGGTAGCCGACATACCAGTCATAGAGATTTACCGTCGGGTCGCAATGGCCGGGAATGAGCTTTACCTTGTCGCCGATCGTGAGCGAGCGATTGCCGGACGTCACCTTGAGTTTGCCGTGTTCATCCGAGGCGCCAAAATATTCAGCGTCGTCGCGACCCGCCAATCGTGGCATACCCGAATCGACACTCACCGCCTTTAGTCCGGCGTCGAGCACTGCACGTTCGCGTACCGCCGTGCTCATGACAGTCGCATAAACGAAGAGGCTATGCTCGAACTCACGGACCGGCTTGCCGTCGTCGGCCAGGTTCTTTGCATAATCGGCGTCCATGAAGATGTAAGAGCCCGCTTGCAAGTCGGTGTAGACGCCACTTGACCCCTCGAAGGCGTAAGTGCCGGTTCCCCCGCCGCCGATTTCTTCGCAGACAAGATCGTGCCGCTCCAAAAGCTGCCGCGTGAGTTGAACTTTATCGACTGCACCTTTGATCGCAAGGCGCCGCTCCTCGAAGCCGCGCAAGTGCTGTGCCGAGCCGTGATAGGCCTGAAGGCCCCGGAATCGCAACCCCTTCGCGCGCGAGACAAGCTGCGCGAGCGCGAGTGCAGCGTCGCCGGGCTGGACGCCGCAGCGGCCAGCACCCACGTCGATCTCCACGAGAACATCGAGGGTCACGCCGTAATTTTGCGCGGCAGAGCTTAGTGCATCAATGTGCTCGGGCGCATCGACGCAGACGCCAATGTTTGCGTCGCGTGCGAGCACGGCCAGACGCCCTAGCTTCTTGCGCCCGACGACCTCATTGCTCACAAGGACGTTCCGGACACCGCCCTCCACCAACGCTTCCGCCTCGCTCACCTTCTGGCAACAAACGCCAATAGCGCCGAGTGCGATCTGCTTGAGTGCTATCACAGGCGATTTGTGCGTTTTGGCATGGGGCCTCAGGCGAACACCCAATGTAGCGGCACGCGCCGAAAGGTGGCGCAAGTTGCGCTCGAAAGCGTCGAGATCGAGAAGGAGGGCGGGCGTGTCGACGTCCGCAAGCGGAGCGCCGATTTCGGCGGGAAGATGTCGAGTCATCGATTGTGGGTTTCCATACTCCGATGGACAGCGCCGTGTGCGGCCGCACGGTCAGACGCTTGTCGATCTATTGTGATGGCTTCATTGGGGGAAGGCAACCGCAGAACGAAGGCCGCACCCCCCGTCGGCGCGTCCTCGACGTTTATTGTGCCACCATGCGTTTCCGCCACCTTGGCGACAATGGCAAGTCCGAGACCGGCGCCGCCACTTCGGCGGTCGGCGCGCCAGAATCGTTGGAATATCAGGGCACGATTATCGGGCGGCACGCCGGGCCCAGAGTCGATCACTCGAATAGTGCGATCGGCGTCCACCAAAATTTCGACAGTGGTTCCCTTGGGCGAGTGCGTGAGCGCGTTTTCGATCAGGTTGCGGATGGCTTGACTGAGCGCTTCCGTATCGCCACGCACCCAGACGGGCCGCTCGGCGCCTCCGACTGCGATTGATTTGCCATTCTTGAGCGCAAGCGGTGCAAGCGCCGATGCGGCGCCGACCGCTATCTGGTGAAGGTCGACTGTCTCGAACGCGCCCAAGCTGAGTGCGTCGAGTTGCGCGATGCGGAGTAGCTGACCGACAAGGCGGCTCATGACTGCAACTTCCTGGCGCAGGGCGGTAACAGCCTTGCTGTCGGATAGTGTGTCGAGGTGGGCGCTTAAAACGGCGAGTGGGGTCCGCAACTCGTGAGCCGCGTCGGCGGTGAACTGGCGCTGCGTCTGAAACCCGCGATCGAGCCGTTCGAGTGCTCGATTAACGCTTCGGATCAAGGGAAGAAGTTCGCGAGGCTGGTCCTCCTCTGGAAGGCGCCGTCCCGTGGATTCTGGGCCGATTTCGGTGGCCATGCGCGACACGCGAGTAAGGGGTCGCAATCCAGCCCAAATGCTCACCAGGTTGACCACGAGAAGGAGACCGACGAACGGAATCAACAACCATCCAACCTGAACGAAGAACTCGCGAACGAGATCATCGAGCAGGACACCCCGTTCGTCGAGGTCCTCAAAGACTTGGACGAATACCGGCGCGCCGTTTATTTGCGTCGTGAGCGTGGCACCGTCCCAGTTGTGGCGAATATCCGGTGGCCCGAGGGAGAAGAATTCGATCGGTCCTTTGACGTGATCTCCACCTCGAACGAACTGCACGTTCCGGGGCACGCCCGCAATCGACGCGAGGTCGGAGGGAAGGTCCGGCGATTCAAATAGAATTCGCCCATCCTTGTCGACCACCCGATATAAAATGATGCTCGATGCTTCTTCGCCGGAGCCGAGCGGAAGGAAGCCGATGGCGCCGTCCGGCTCATTCTTCAAGCGCGCCGTTATGCTTTCAGCTTCTTCCTCAAGCGCATAATTGAAGAGCGATTGCGCCGTCATTTGCACGCGGGATTGAAGCGTAAACAGGATGAGCGCGAGGAACACCGCGCTCGTCGCGGTCAGGCGCCATCCGAGAACGCGAAGCAGAGAAGGGTGCTTCTTGCTCACATCGGGCTATCCGCGGCCTGTTCCGTGATGACGTAGCCAATGCCGCGCAGTGTGACGACATTGAGCCGTGCGCCAAGAGAGGCAAGTCGGCGGCGCAAGCGATGGACGAGTACTTCAACCGAGTTGGAAGTGACGTCTTCCTCGACACCATATAGGCCCGTCTCGATCGCTTCCTTTCGAACGACGTGACCCGGGCGCCGGAGGAGCAGCTCAAGCAAGCTGACCTCGCGACGCGAAAGCGAGACGGACGTTCCACCGATTTGAACCTCGCGAGTGGTCGTGTCCAAAGTCAGATTGCCCGCCGTCAGCTGCTTGCCCAGGATGCTCCCTGGCCGGCGCAGGAGGGCCCGCAGACGTGCGACCAGCTCCTCCGTCTCGAACGGTTTTACAAGGTAGTCGTCTGCGCCGGCATTTAGGCCGTCAACCCTGTCGCGCAGACCGTCCCGCGCCGTAAGGATGATCGCGGGCGTGGAATCGCCACGCGCACGCATCGACTCGACAATATTGATCCCGTCTTCGTCGGGCAAACCGAGATCGATCACAGCAATGTCGAAGTGATGCCGACCGAGGCTCTCATTCGCTTCGCCGACACTCTCCGCGACCGACACGTCAAAGCCCGCCTGCGTCAGGCTGGCATTGAGAAACTCCACGAGCTGGCGATTGTCTTCGACGAGTAGAAGTTGCATCGCGTGCCTCAGGTCGCTCCTACGGATGAACGGGGCATCGAGGAACACTTCGATCCTTGGGCCGACATGTGCTCAATCCGACCCCGCGCGGAGAATGCCGCACTCAAGGATTCCTCTACCATTTATACCTTATCGCACAGTTCGACGGAAAGGATGATGCCGTCCGATTGGCGAGGGTCGCCGCAAAGGCGCAATTCCGCCCAACGGCGGAGGGGACGCAAGTGGCCGGAAGGTTAAGTGCGCTTGACGAACCCGGCCACCTTGCGCATTTCTATGCGGGACAGAGGATAAGGGTGAGGATGAAATGGCGAGACTTCCCCGGCGATTGTGGGAGGAAATGACCACGGAGGAGTTCAGACTTCTCGATGGATCGCGCGCCATCGCGGTCTTGCCCGTAGCGGCGATCGAGCAACATGGCCCCCATCTACCGATTGCGGTCGACGCGGTCATCAATGCGGGAATACTCCAAAGGACGCTCGAATTACTTTCGCCGGACTTGCCGGTGACGGTACTGCCAGCCCTCCCGATCGGGCGCAGCGACGAGCATCGTGACTATCCCGGCACGTTGTCGCTTTCGCCCGAAACGATAATCCGACTTTGGGGTGAAGTGGCCGACGGAGTGGCGCGCGCTGGCCTTCGCAAGCTCGCAATTTTCAACAGCCACGGCGGGCAGCCGCAGCTAGTCGACATCGTCGGGCGCGAGCTTCGCATCAAGCACAAGATGCTCGTTGTCCAGGTGAACGCCTATCGACTTTGGAACGCGAACGGAATTTTTGATGAAGTGGAGATAGCGCACGGTATCCACGGCGGTGCGATCGAAACTTCGATCATGCTGCATCTTCGCCCCGATCTCGTCCGCGTGGATAAGGCGACTAATTTCTTGCCCCGTTCGATTGAGTTGGCGCAACGGTACCGAATGATCGGAGCGCACGGCCGAGTACCCTACAGCTGGCTCGCGCAGGACCTCAATTCCGCAGGGGCGTGCGGCGACGCGACCAAGGCGTCGGCGGCCCATGGCCGCACCTTGGTCGAACAGGCTGCACAGGCGTTCGCCGAGATCCTTGCCGAGCTGGACCGCCTCTCCCTTGACACCCTCAAAGAACCTGTCTGAGCCGGTTCACTTTTCTCGCCCCTACGCTATATTCTCGTCGGAACCGGGGAGGGCAGGGTAATGCCGATCTTTGAACCCAGGAATACGATGCGGGGACGTCGCATGTTCGCGATCGTGGCGGCTCTGGCCATGGTGGCCGCCAGCACCTCACCCGCCGCAGCACTCGACAAGATTCACTTCGGCACCGATTGGAAGGCCGAGGCGGAATATGGCGGGTACTATCAGGCCAAGGCGGCGGGCATCTACGAAAAATACGGCCTTGACGTCGAGATTCGCCAGGGCGGCCCGCAAGTCAACCATAGTCAGTTGCTGGCGGCCGGCATTCTCGACTTTTCGATTTCTTCCAACACGTCGGTTGCCTTGAATTTTGTCAATAACAATATCCCGATGGTCACGATCGCCGCTTTCTTTCAGAAGGACCCGGCGGTGCTGATATCCCATGCAGGCACGGGGAACGACACCTTCACGCAGATGAAGGGCAAGCCAATCTTGATCTCGAACGACACTCGCCAGGGTTGGTGGCTCTTCCTGAAATCAAAGTTCGGCTATAGCGACAGCCAGATTCGGCCCTACAACTTCCAAATGGCGCCATTTCTGGCCGATGAAAATGCGATCCAGCAGGGCTATGTGACGAGCGAGCCCTATACGCTCGCAAAGGCGGGCGCCATCGTCGTGGTCAATCTTATCGCCAACGCAGGCTGGCCGAGTTACGGCAATCTCGTTACCACGTCGGCCCAGCGCATCAAGGAGAATCCCGATCTCGTCCAACGCTTCGTAAATGCGTCGATTGAGGGATGGTACAGTTATCTCTACGGCGACCCGAGCCCCGGCAATGCGCTGATCAAGCAAGATAATCCCGAGATGACCGACGATCTGATCGTCAATGGGATCGCGAAAATGAAGGAGTTCGGAATCGTCGACTCGGGGGATGCGCTCAAATACGGCATCGGTGCGATGTTTCCTGAGCGCATCGAGAATCTTTACCGCATTTTGGCTGACGCAGACATTTATCCCAAGAACCTCGACTGGCAGAAGGGCTTCGACTTTTCGTTCGTCAACAAACGGTTCGCTATGGAGATGAGGAAGTAAGTGCCGACCTCGCCGACGAGCCCGACGACGATGCCATGTTTGACGCCCGGTATCGTATTGTGCGGCTATAAGGTCATGGTCTCCCGCGTCTCACGCGTTGGACAGCGCTAGATCGCCCGATGCCGCTCGAGGCGCTGACCGACCAGGCTGCTCCCATCGTTCGACTCACGGACGTCAGCAAAACCTATTCGAATGGCGTGGTGGCATTGCGCGGGCTCGGTTTCTCGGTGGGTGCGCGCGAGTTCGTCACGCTGCTCGGTCCCTCAGGCTGTGGAAAGAGTACGGTCCTGCGTCTCATCGCCGGGCTTGGAACGATGTCCACGGGGAGCATCGAATGGCCGCAGGAAAGGCGAGTTCGGCGCTTGGGCAAACTGCAACACGAGATCGGCTTTGTTTTCCAGGAGCCGACATTGATGCCGTGGGCAACACTCTTCGACAATGTCCATCTGCCGTTGCGGATCTCTGGCGAGAGCCGCAAGAACGCTCGTGTTCGAGTCGAGGAGGCGATAGAGCTTGTCGGCCTTGGTGGTTTCGAGCGCGCCTATCCGCGCGAACTTTCGGGGGGAATGAAGATGCGCGTCTCGATCGCGCGCGCGCTCGTGACGAACCCCAGCATTCTGCTGATGGATGAGCCGTTCGCCGCACTCGACGAGATTACGCGCTCGAAGCTCAACAACGATCTCCTGGACCTTTGGACCAAACGCAAGCTGTCCGTCGTGTTCGTGACTCACAGCGTGTTCGAATCCGTCTATCTCTCGGAGAGGGTGCTCGTCATGTCCAGGCGCCCAGGTCGGATCGCTGAAGAGATCCGAATTCCATCGTCGTTCAAACGCGATGACGCGTTCCGAACCTCCGGCGAGTACAATGCGTTCTGCCGGGCGACTAGTGCGGCGCTCCACCGGGCGATGGAGGACCGAGGGCGAGGCGATGGATAAGCCACCGAATTTCGAGGAGAAGCTTGCGGCGGGCGGCCATGTCGGCACCGGTGAGCCGATTGCAAGTGCAGCCATTGTCATGAAGATAGCAGCACCACTCCTCGTGGGGATGATTTTCCTTGGCGGATGGGAAGCGCTGGTGCGCCTCAATCATGTTCCCAGCTATATCGTGCCGGGTCCGATTCTGGTCGCCCGTACACTGGTCAGCGATTGGTCGACACTTTCGAGTTCTCTGTGGATCACGCTAGAGAATACCGGCATTGCATTCGCCGCGGCGGCGTTCGGCGGCTTAGTGCTCGCAATCGTGCTGGCGCAATCGCGGCTCATTGAGCTGAGCCTTTTTCCTTACGCCGTCATCCTTCAGGTGACGCCCATCGTCGCCATTGCGCCCCTCATCATAATCTGGGTAAGGGACACGCAGATTGCGCTGTTGATCTGCGCCTGGATCGTTGCTTTCTTCCCCGTGGTGTCGAACACGACCCTCGGTTTGCACAGTGCCGATCATAACCTTCTCAATCTTTTTCAACTTTACGGCGCTTCCAGGCGGCAAGTACTGTGGCTTCTGCGATTGCCGAGCGCTATGCCTTACTTTCTCGGCGGATTGCGTATCAGCGGCGGCCTCGCACTGATAGGAGCCGTGGTCGCGGAGTTCGTGGCGGGCACCGCGGGTTCGGAGTCGGGCCTCGCTTATCGCATTCTCGAATCCGGTTACCGCCTCAACATTCCACGCATGTTCGCAGCTCTCGTCATGATCTCGCTCGCCGGTGTCCTCATATTCCTCGTCCTGACACTCGTTCAGCACATCGTGTTGCGGCGCTGGCATGAAAGCGCAGTCCGGCGTGAGAACTGATAAAAATTTTATAAATCAAACTGTTACATGCAGTTGGTGCTATATTCTGATAAAATTGGGCGGTGCCATCCGCGCCAGCCACAATTCTCGCCTATTCCGATCTTGAGCTCATGGGAGACGGGTTCATGAAGATCCCGTTTTTGCGCGCGCTCCGCGGCACATGGCCGCAGGCGCGAATCACTTGGCTCGCCGGCAAGGGCAAGTCTGTGTACGCAAGCGTCATCAAGCCACTTGCGGCGGCTTACCTTGACGAAGTAATCGAGGATGGCGGAATCCGGACGGATATCGTCGCCATGTTGAGTCGACCACTCTCGCGACGGCACTTCAACCTCGTTATCGATACGCAACGACATTTTCGAACGACCTTCGTGCTGCGCCGTGTGCATCACGGCAAGTTCGTCTCCGGTGCTGCGGATTTCTGGCTATCCGACATCAAACCCAGGGGGCGCTATTGCAAGCCACCCTTAATGATCGATCGATTGCTTGATCTCGTCCGTATCGCTTCGGGTGACGCGCCGACGTTTGCACCTGCACCAAAGGTACTCCCCGAATACGATGCGGCGGCACGTCTCGCCCTGCCCGACGGGGAGATCTATATTGGCCTGGTCCCCGGCGCCGGTGGCATCCACAAATGCTGGCCGCGAGGAAGGTATGAAATGCTGGCGCGGCATGTGGGCAAGCTCGGCGCGCGCGCGGTATTTCTGCTCGGGCCTATGGAGCGGCCGTGGGTCGATGCATTGCGGGCTGCCGTTCCAGAAGCGCGCTTTCCGCTTCAGGACGAGCGTATATCCGAAGCTATAGCCACGTCGCCACTTTACACCCTGGCGACCGGAAAGCGCCTTGCGCTCGCTGTAACAAACGACTGCGGTACCGCGCATATATTGGCCGCCGCGGAGACACCGCTTCTGAGCCTCTTCGGTCCGTCGGTATCGGCGAAGATGGCGCCCGCTACCCCCGATCTCACGGTCATCAGGGCGCAAGATTTCGGCTCGGATTCGATGGACGCGATATCTCTTGCCGCGGTATCGTCGGCGCTTGAACGAAAGCTCTCATTACTTACGCCGCGTCCGCCGAACGGTAACCAGTTCGACTCGTGAACAGTGCGAAATTCGTGCTAAGGTTTTTGAGCGTTCGGTGTCTCGTGGCCATCTACGACCCGGTCGAGCTCAGGAGGGAATAATGAGCGCTGGTGTTTCGGCGGCAAAGGTTGTGTCCAAATCCGTGCGCGAACGCGTCTCGGCGGACGAATGGAAAGTGCGCGTCGACCTTGCTGCGTGTTATCGTCTCGTCGCGCATTACGGCTGGGACGATCTCATATTCACCCATATCTCCGCTCGGGTACCGGGGCCGGCACATCACTTCTTGATCAATCCCTACGGCATGATGTTCCGCGAAATCACCGCGTCATCGCTGATCAAGGTCGATTTCGAAGGCGAAATCGTGATGCCGACCGACTACCGTTTCAATCGTGCTGGGTTCACGATTCACAGTGCGATCCATATGGCGCGTGGGGACGTCGGCTGCGTCATTCATCTGCACACGCGGGACGGAGTCGCGGTGTCGGCGCAGATGGACGGGCTTTTGCCGCTAAGCCAAAACGCGATGATCGTACAGGCAATGCTCGCCTATCATGATTACGAGGGAATAGCACTCGACCTCGCCGAGCGGGAACGGCTTACGCGAGATCTCGGTCGTCGCAATCTCATGTTGCTGCGCAATCATGGAACGCTCGCCTGCGGTGCGACCGTCGCAGACGCATTCCTGATGATGTACACGCTCGAGCGCGCATGCTCGGTCCAGGTCGCGGCACTCGCGGGAGGTCGCGGCGTCGTGACGCCAACGGTCGAGGTGCAGAAAGTCGTGACCATGCAGGTCCAAGGCGAGACGATGCGCGAGCGACTGAGCGAGCTTGCCTGGCCGGGACTTCTCCGCATGCTCGACGCCGACGACTCGGGATATCGCGAGTAGGACCGGCTACCCGACAGGACCGGACTCAGCTCGCGAGCTTATAGTCCTTGAACATGTCCCTGAGCCGCGCCTTCTGGAATTTACCCGTCGAGGTCTTGGGGAGTTCCGGCATGAATTCGAACGCGTCGGGAATCCACCAAGCCGCGAACTTGCCTGCAAGATAATCCTTAAGCTCGTTGGCGGTCACGGCCGCGCCGGATTTGAGGACGACGCAAGCTAGAGGGCGTTCCGTCCATTTGGCGTGCGCAACGGCGATCACCGCGGCCTCGAGCACGGCGGGATGACCCATGAGCGCATTCTCGAGATCGACGGAGCTGAT
>DASPOR010000012.1 GCA_035625915.1 Alphaproteobacteria bacterium
CCGAAAGGCGATCGACCGTAAGACCGGTGCCCGCGGCCTGCGTTCCATCATGGAGAGCATTTTGCTCGACACGATGTTCGATCTACCGAGCCTAGAAGGGGTGGAAGAAGTCGTGATCTCGCGTGAGGTGGTCGAGGGTAGCGCGAGGCCGCTCTATATCTATGCGGACCGGTCTGACCGAGCGGGGGACGCCGGCAGTGCGAGCGCCTGACGGACGAGCTGCCGCCGCGAAGACCTGGTTCGGGCAAGCCGCGCTTTCTTGACACGGGTGTGGCGCAACGCCACGTATAGTGTGCGAACGATAGTCGCGTACGAGCAGTCGCGTGCGGTAAACCGGGCGGATTTCGCAGTCGCCCTTTGGATACGGACCGATCGGCGTCCGAGATCCTATTCCCGGTTCCTCGGCGGCCTGTCGCGACAGATCAGTTAGCGGACTGCCTCGGAGATACAAAGAAAACGGACATACAAAGATAAAGGGAAGTGGGCTATGACAAGCGTCGCAAAACCTAAGCCGCTCCTGACCGGCGAAAGCCGGGCTTATCCGGTGCTGCCGCTGCGGGACATTGTCGTGTTCCCGCACATGATCGTTCCGCTGTTCGTCGGCCGCGAGAAGTCGATCAAGGCTCTCGAGGAGGTGATGCGCTCGGACACGTTCATTCTGCTTGCGACGCAGAAGAACGCATCCGACGATGATCCGGCGACTGACGCGATTTACCCGGTCGGTACGCTCGCGAGCGTGCTGCAATTGCTCAAGCTGCCGGACGGCACCGTCAAAGTGCTGGTCGAGGGCGCCGCGCGCGCGCAGGTCAAGAAATACACCGACCGCGACGAGTATTTCGAAGCCGAGGCGGTTGTAATCGCCGATACATCGGGCGATCAGGTCGAGGCCGAAGCCCTGGCGCGATCGGTCGTCAACGAGTTTGAAGGCTATGTGAAGCTGAACAAAAAGGTTTCGCCGGAAGTCATTGGCGTGGTCCAGCAAATCGAGGACTATGCCAAGCTCGCCGACACCGTTGCTTCGCATCTCGCGGTCAAGATTCCCGACAAGCAGACGATCCTTGAGACACCTGCCGTCACCGAGCGGCTCGAAAAGGTGCTCGGACTGATGGAGAGTGAAATCTCCGTGTTGCAGGTTGAAAAGCGGATCCGCACGCGGGTCAAGCGCCAGATGGAGAAGACGCAGCGTGAATACTACCTCAACGAACAGATGAAGGCGATCCAGAAGGAGCTAGGCGACGAGGACGGCAAGGACGAACTCGCCGAGCTTGAAGAGAAGATCAAACACACCAAGCTCTCGAAAGAGGCGCGCGAGAAGGCGCAGCATGAGATCAAGAAACTGCGTCAGATGTCGCCAATGTCGGCGGAAGCCACCGTCGTGCGCAACTACCTCGACTGGCTGCTGTCGATCCCATGGAACAAGAAATCGAAGATCAAGAAGGATCTTACGCTCGCCGAACAAATCCTCGACGCCGATCATTACGGCCTCGAGAAGGTCAAGGAGCGCATTGTCGAGTACCTCGCGGTCCAACAACGCGCCAATAAGCTAACGGGACCGATCCTGTGTCTGGTCGGACCGCCGGGGGTGGGCAAGACCTCGCTTGGCAAGTCGATCGCGAAGGCGACCGGGCGCGAATTCGTTCGCGTTTCGCTCGGCGGCGTGCGCGACGAGGCGGAGATTCGCGGCCATCGGCGGACCTATATCGGTTCGATGCCGGGCAAGATCATCCAGTGCATGCGGAAGGCCAAGACTTCCAATCCGCTGTTCCTGCTCGATGAAGTCGATAAGATGGGGGCCGATTTCCGCGGCGATCCGTCGTCGGCCCTGCTCGAAGTGCTCGATCCTGAGCAGAACCACGCGTTCAACGATCACTATCTCGAAGTCGATTACGACCTGTCCCACGTGATGTTCATCACCACGGCGAATACGCTCAATATTCCGCCACCCCTGATGGACCGCATGGAGATCATCCGCATCGCCGGTTACACCGAGGACGAGAAAGTCGAGATCGCCCGCAAGCACCTCATTCCGCACGCAATCGTCAAGCACGGACTCGAACCGAAGGAATGGTCGGTCGACGATGAGGCATTGCTAACGATCATTCGCCGTTACACGCGCGAAGCGGGCGTTCGCAACCTTGAACGCGAGCTGTCGACGCTGATCCGCAAGGCAGTGAAGGAACTGACGATTTCGAAGAAGGAGTCTGTTCAAGTCACCGACAAGGTCTTAGCGGAATATCTCGGCGTGCCGAAATTCCGCTTCGGCGAGGTTGAGGACGAAGATCAGGTCGGCGTGGTCACTGGACTGGCCTGGACAGACGTCGGCGGCGAGCTTCTCACCATCGAAGCGGCCATGATGCCGGGCAAGGGCAAGATGACGGTAACCGGCAACCTGCGCGATGTGATGAAGGAGTCGATCTCTGCGGCGGCTTCCTATGTCCGCATGCGTGCGGTGGCGTTTGGTATCGAGCCGCCGTCATTCGATAAGCGCGACATCCACGTGCACGTGCCGGAAGGCGCAACGCCGAAGGACGGTCCCTCGGCGGGCGTCGCCATGGTTACGGCAATTGTCTCGGTGATGACGGGCATCCCGGTGCATCGCGACGTGGCGATGACAGGAGAGATCACGCTGCGCGGCCGGGTGCTGCCAATCGGTGGTCTAAAAGAGAAGCTCCTCGCGGCCCATCGCGGCGGCATCAAGACCGTGCTCATTCCCGAAGAGAACGCCAAAGACCTGGTCGAGATCAACGATAGCATCAAGAGCGGGCTCGATATCATTCCGGTTTCCCGGATGGATGAGGTCCTGGCGCGTGCTCTCGTGCGCAAGCCTGAACCGATCGTGTGGGAAGAGGCGACGGCGAAGCCTGTCGATGTTCCCGAGCCATCGGTCGTGGAGGAAGATTCTCCGGGCCTCACCGCGCACTAACGTGCCAATACACCACTTGAAGGCGGCGTCCGGCGCCGCCTTTTTTCAGTTGTGAGTTCGTACGCCCCGCGATATTGGCCGGCGACGCGACTTTCGGTAAATATCCCCCTGGGGCGGCGACTACGGTGCCGAAGTCACAATGAGGGCGCCGTCAAAAATGGATGAGAGAGGCGCGTGTTCAACATCGTTTATCCGGTCGCTGGATATGCTGTGCTTGCACTGGTGGGCGTCGGGATTGCGAGTGTGGCGCTGGCCGCCGACGATTTTCCGCTCACGGGCAACTATACGCAGAACGTCGCCTGCAAGGGTGATGGCAGCGATCCTGCCGCCGCCAAAGTCACGATTTCGCCCGACGAGATCGTCTCCAACGTCGGAATTTGCACCATTCTGGATAAGAGACAGGACGGGCAGAGCATAGCCGCCCATGTCGAGTGCAAATTGGCCGGAGGACCGCTAATGGGCGATATCACCTTCACGCTGCGCTCCAACAACACCGTAGAATTCATCGATCGCGACATGACCTACAAGGCGGTGCTCTACCGCTGTCCGCGGTGATCGCGTAGTGTGTGTTTGAGTGTCCTTTTCCGACAGGGGTCTGCGCATGAGTCACTATCGCGGCCTGCAGGCAGAGCCGGTGGTGTTTCGCGGCTACGACGGGGATCAGGGCGACGCCTATTACGCAAAGCCAATTGGTTCTGGAACAAGTGTTCGCCGAACAAGCGCCCCCGCAAAGTGTCCCGGTATCGTCGTGATCCATCACCTTCCCGGATGGGACGAGTGGATCACCGAGGTAGTGCGCAAATTCGCTCATCACGGTTATGCGGCGATCTCGCCGCATTTGTATTTCCGCGAAGGTTCGGACAGCCCCGATGATGTCGGCGCGCGGGTGCGCGCCGCTGGCGGTGTCGCCGACGCGCAAGTCCTGGGCGACGTCGCCGGCGCAATGGCTTATTTGCGCGCGCAGCCCAACGCCAGCGGCAAAATAGGCGTGATCGGGTTCTGCTCTGGCGGCCGCCACACCTATCTCGCCGCCTGCACGCTGTCGGGAATCGACGCCGCAGTGGACTGCTGGGGCGGCAATGTGATTGTCGATAATCCGAAAGATCTCAATGCGAAGCGGCCGGTGGCTCCGATCGATGTGACGGAGAAACTAAATTGTCCACTCTTGGGGATATTCGGCAATGACGACGCCAATCCGACCGCCGACCAGGTGAACAGAACGGAGGCCGTGCTCAAGCGGTTCAACAAAACGTACGAATTCTACCGCTACGACGGCGCTGGACATGCATTCTTCAACATTTACCGCGACGCCTATCGGCCCGAACAGGCGCTCGATGGTTGGAAGAAAGTGTTCGCTTTTTTGCATCGGTATCTTGCGGCGTCCACCGCAAGCATCGCTGCGGAATAACGCAAACCGAAAGCAAAGGGGTCAGGCCATGTGCTCCTATATCGTCGAAAAGACGGCGCTCATTGGTAGCGCGAAGGGCCGCAAAGGCTGGATGCGGATCGATACGGCGAACGTCTATTTCGACCATCCATATTATTCGCCGCTCGATCACGTGCTCGCCATCGACTTCACCAACGAAGGCGAGGGTGGCCGCGATCGCGTGGCGATTGAACTGAGTGCCGATTCCGCCCGCGCTTTGGTCGAACGCATTCTCGCAGCCCTTGCGAGCGGCGAGGCCGCGCACGCCGAGCCGGAGACCGAACCGACGTCGGCGGCGATCGCGATGTCGTGCTAATGGAACCCTGGCGCGGATTCCCGCGCCGCGCGGAGGAAGAGGTGTTTCGATGAAAACGCTCGCTTATCTTTTGGCGATTATTTGCGCTATTGCCGCGGTGATGTACTACACGACTCAGGCAGGCTCCCTGCCGACATTCATGCCCGGCTACTCAGCCGGTTCCTCGCACATCCATACGACTCACGCCCTCGCCGCTGCGATCGCGGCGATTGTGCTCTTCCTCATCGGCTGGATCGTCGGCCGGTCTCGCGCCTAAGGTTCGGAGCGGCTGCAGGTCGTTGCCGAGATGTCTGTTTTGAGCGGTCGATGAGCCGACGTCCGACTACTTTTTTTCGAGCAGTTTGCGCTGAACGCGTTCATCGAACCGCGAGACGCTGACCACCCCCCGCTGATGGCTGCCACCGCCAATCTGTTCGAATTCGTCGCGCGCCGTGACGCGAAAGGTGATCGTTCGGCCTTCGATCCGCGTTACCT
>DASPOR010000013.1 GCA_035625915.1 Alphaproteobacteria bacterium
ACCCGCGAGTCTCGACACGGTTCGAATCGCCGTTCAACGCTCACCGCTCAATCTGGACTACTACGCCGACGCGGCTTGGACGGACCGCGTTCCCGCGATGATACAAACGCTGCTAGTCGCGTCCTTCGAAAACACCGGAAAGATCGTTGCGGTCGGGCGCGAATCCGTGGGTCTACGCGCCGACTTCTTGCTCAAGACCGAGATCCGGAATTTCGAAGTCGAGTATGACTCGGAAGGTGTGTCCCCCCGGGTTCATATCGTTGCCAAACTGATCAAGATGCCGGAGCGCGAGATCATCGCGGATCGCACTTGCGACTACAAAGTAGCCGTGAACGGCGACCAGCTTGAGCAGATCGTGGAAGGTTACAATGACGTTCTTGGCCGCTGCATGCGCCGCATCGTGGAATGGACGTTGCGGACGGGCGCCTCCTACAAGCCGGGAAGTTGACGCTTAGCCGCGCGCAAGAATTTTGGGGCGGCCCAAGGGGCCGCCCCATTGAAATCCTGAACCCGCTGGCTGGGATTGCCACTTATCGAATGTGGAATCCGAGGCCGATATTGATGGCCGGTGCTGCGATGACAGGTGCGGGTGCGTACGCGACCGGCCCCGGCACGTAGGCGACCGGCGGCGGAGCGACGACCACTGGCGGCGGTGGCGCATAGACGACCGGCGGGGCCACGTAGCCGTAGACAGGTGCTGGCGCTACGATCACCGGGCCGGGGAAGAAGACGCCGTGAACGTATGCACCATGAACGAATGGGCCGTGAAAGAAATGGCGCCCCTCATCGGCGGCGGCCGGCTGGATCGACGCCGCCCCCAGGACGGCGGCAGCCAAGGCCACCGCGGCAAGCGTCGGCGCGCGATTTTTCAGGCCTAACTTCAGCGACTTCATGACACCCTCCTTTCAGGGCGACTCAATCTCGGTCAACATACGCATTACGGCCAACCGGCGTTGAGCCTGCGCCCTACATTGAGGCATTTCCTGGGCAGGCGGCGTCTGTGCCGCACCGGGTAAGCTAGGCATCGGACGAATCACAGGATTTAACCCGCGATACAGTTTTCGGGAGGAAAAATGAATGGCTGTTAATCTGGTCGAGGCAAGGCAAGACACCCCCGGCGTGACCAATGTGCTCCACTTCAACAATGCGGGTGCCGCACTCATGCCGAGGCCGGTAACCAAGTCCGTTGTCGACCACATCCAGCTTGAAGCGGAGATCGGAGGATACGAAGCGGCCGAACGGCAGCATGCAAAGCTTGAGCATGCCTATGCTGCCACGGCACGGCTTCTGAATTGCGCACCCGACGAAATCGCGATCGTCGAGAATGCCACGCGGGCCTGGGACATGGCATTCTATGGATTCAAATTCGCGGCCGGCGACCGCATTCTCACCGCGGTCGCCGAGTATGCGAGCAATTTTCTCTCCTACCTTCAAGTCGCAAAGCGCACGGGCTGTAAGATCGAAGTCGTACCGAACGATGAAACCGGCCAGCTTTCGCTCGGGGCGCTCGAGCGCATGATGGACAAGCGCGTGAAACTGATTTCCGTGACTCACGTGCCGACCAATGGCGGCCTCGTCAATCCGGCGGTCGGTGTCGGCCGCATTGCCAAGACGTGGGATGTGCCCTTTCTCCTCGATGCCTGCCAATCGGTCGGGCAGATGCCGCTCGACGTCGAGGCGATCGGCTGCGATGCGCTTTCGGCAACGTCGCGGAAATACCTGCGCGGGCCGAGAGGGATCGGATTCCTCTATGTGCGGCGAAGCCTTCTCGAACGCCTCGAGCCGCCGATGATCGACCTTCATGCCGCACGCTGGATCGCCACTGACCGCTATGAGCTTTGCCGCGACGCTCGTCGCTTCGAGAATTGGGAGTGTAATTTCGCCGGCAAGATCGGGTTGGGCGTGGCAATCGACTACGCGCTGGCGATCGGCCTCGATGAAATATATGCGCGTGTCACGACCGTCAGCACCCTCCTGCGCGAACGCCTCGCCGACATACCCCGCGTCGCCGTCCGCGATGTCGGGGCTGAGCGTTGCGGTATTGTGACGTTTACCGTCGAGGGCAGGGACCCAGCCGAAATCAAGCACGTGCTTGCAGCAAAGCGCGTCAACGTCACGACCTCGACCCGGCTATCGACACGACTCGACATGGAAGCGCGCGGGCTCGAATCGATCGTGCGCGCCTCCGTCCACTACTACAACAGCGAGGAAGAGGTAGAGCGGTTCGTGGGTGAAATTCGATCGATCGCCGCTTAGCGTCCAGTCTGCCGCACGCGAGCGGATCAGGACGCGAACGTCGCCTCGGCGCGCATCGCCAAGCCGCCATCGGCGCGCTTGATCCATACGACGGCACCACGGCCGTTGCCATCAGGTATCCCCGTGACGGTGAAAGGCGCTGTATCGAACACAGGCGCCATTGCGCGAAAAGCGAAGCGCGCGAGCGTTGCGTTGGGCGCCTCCCGTCGCACAAGATCCAGGAGAAAAGTGGCGAGAAGCGGACCATGCACGACGAGGCCGGGGTAACCTTCGACGTTCGTCACGTAGGGATAGTCGTAATGGATGCGGTGCCCGTTGTAGGTCAGCGCCGAATAGCGGAACAGCATGACCGGATCGGGTGTCACGACACGGCGCCATGGCCCGTCGGGAGGGGCTTCCTCCGGTGCCGGTGGCGGCCGCGAGGGGTCCGGCGCTTCCCGATAGGCGATGTCCTGCTCTTCTGTCATCGCGACGCTGTCGTCGACTCGATAGAGGCGTCGCACTTTCACGAAAACGAGGGCGCCGCCACGCCCCTCCTTGATCGTGACATCGACAATCTCCGACTCTCGGACGACCGTGTCGCCGACGCGGAAAGGTTTCGTGAAGTCGAGCCGGCTGCCCGCCCACATGCGGCGCGGAAGCGGCACGGCTGGGGCGAAATCGCCCCGCTCGGGATGGCCGTCCGCACCGAGTGTCGATTGCCGGGCCCAGCGCGGCCTGATCAGCCAGTGCACGCCGGGGGGTGCCGGTTCGCCCTCCCGCGGAAGGGCGCCGGTGCGGTCGAGCATTGCCTCAAGTCCCGCGACATGAAGTGGCAGGAGAATGTCGCCGGTCTCCTCGCGCCGGCCGATCCAGCTCCGGAGTCCTTCAAGCTTTGTCCTCTGCGCCGTATCCATCGCTATCCTCTCTGTCCACACCCATTCCCGCCCGCTGCATTCCGAAGAGCGTCAAACGGTCAGCCCCAGAGTTCTGCAGCCGGCGGAAAGACGCGTCCGTCGGCATAACGCAGGCCGTGCGGCCGATCCTCGGCGAGAAGAAGCGGCCCATCCAGATCGACGAAGCTCGCGGCATCGCCGAGGAGTGTCGCAGGCGCCATGGAAAGCGACGTCCCCACCATGCAGCCGACCATGACGCCGAGCTTTGCAGCGCGCGCCGCGTCGATCAGCTTGATCGCTTCGGTCAGCCCACCCGTCTTGTCGAGCTTGACGTTGACGACATCGTAGCGACCGACGAGCTTCTCGATATCCGCGCTCGTGTGACAGGACTCATCGGCGCAGATCGGCACCGGATGGCTCACCCGGGAGAGGGCTTCGTCACGGCCGGCGGGAAGCGGTTGTTCCACGAGCGAGGCACCAAGGCGCGCCATCTCGGGCAGGAGCTTCGGCAGAGTTTCGGCCGTCCAGGCTTCGTTCGCGTCAACGATGAGGCGTGCGAGTGGCGCCTCCGCGCGAATGGCTTCGAGCCTTGCCAAGTCGCCCTCCCCCCCGAGCTTGATCTTGAGAAGTGGGCGATTCGCGTTCTCCCGCGCTGCCTGTCCCATCGCCTCGGGTGATGCCAAACTCAGCGTGAAAGCGGTAACGACGGGCTTCGGTTCCGGCAAGCCCGCAAGACGCCACACGGGCGTCCCGGTTCGCTTGGCTTCGAGATCCCAAAACGCGCAATCCAGGGCGTTCCGTGCCGCGCCGGGCGGCATCGCTTCCTGGAGGCTTCGGCGGTCGAGTCCCGTCGCAATTTCGTCCGTGCGGGCCGCTATTTCCGCGATGACACCGTCGACCGACTCGCCATAGCGCGGGTACGGCACACATTCTCCCCGTCCACGAAGAGCCCCCTCCTCGATTTCAGCGACCACGACGTCCTGGACCGTGCGCGAGCCGCGCGAAATCGCAAATACGCCACGAATGGGAAACCGCTCGTGTCGAACGGAGAGCTTGCGCACGGTCTCAACCCCTCAGCAACGCATCGACGAGGCGGGCGACGCCCGTCCTGATCGGATCGACGGTCGGCAGCTTCAACCGGGACTCGGTCTCCTTGAGAAAACGCTCGGCCGCATCCGGCGTAAGCTTCGAGGTATTGACGCTGACGCCGACGAATTTCACCGCCTTGTTCGTGAGCCGTGCCGTCTTGATGCAGAGGTCGATCGTTTCTTCAAGGCCCGGCATCGGCTGTTTCGGCAACCCGCGCATGTGGGTGCGCGTCGGCTCATGGCAAAGGACGAGCGCATCGGCCTGCGCACCGTGAATGAGTCCCAAGGTGACGCCCGCGAACGATGGGTGGAACAGCGAGCCCTGCCCTTCGATCAAATCCCAATGGTCGGGGTCATTCGCGGGAGCAAGCCATTCAACCGCACCCGGAATGAAATCCGATACCACCGCGTCGATCGACACACCGCTGCCCGCGATGAGAATCCCGGTCTGGCCCGTGGCGCGGAAATCTGCCTTGATTCCTCGGGCGCGCAGTTCCTTCTCGAGCGCAAGCGTTGTGTACATCTTGCCAATCGATGCATCGGTGCCGACTGCAAGGAGCCTCTTGCCCGGCCGCTTCTCGCCGGTGCCAAGGGGAAATTCCTGCTTTGGATGTCGCACGTCGTGAAGCTGTCTTTTGTGCTTATCCGCGGCTTCGACGAGACCGGGTACGGACTCGAGCCGGCTGTGGAGGCCACTCGCAAGGTCGAGGCCGAGATCGACAGCGCGCAATAATGTCTTGGCCCAACTTGGCCCGATGACGCCGCCGCGATTGGCGACGCCGATGATGAGCGTTTTCGCACCCTTTGCCGCCGCCTCCTCGAGCGATAGGTCGGGAAGACCGACAGTCGTTTTGCAGCCGTCGAGGCGCAACTGACCGAGACACCAGTCCGGGCGCCAGTCCTTGATTCCACGTGCGGTCTTTGCCGCGAGATCGTCATGGGCATCGCCAAGGAAAAGCAGGTAGGGTCGTTCGATGTTCACGTCGCACCTCTCTCGTTGTGGGCGCGATCTTATCGGAAACGGCATGGCCCTGCATTATCGAGCGCATGGCTCCGAAGCGACGGTCCGTTGCCGGCCAAGGTGCGCCACCTTATAGTTTCGGCCCGGATCGGTTCAGCCAAGCCCGTTCTGCTCGGATCCCGCTTGGCGGAAGGAGCCAAGGCCAATGTTCACCACGCGTCCCGAGATCAAGGGCGTCTTCGGCGTCGTCTCCTCGACTCATTGGATTCCCGCGAGTGTCGCGATGGCAGTCCTTGAAAAAGGTGGGAATGCGTTCGATGCGGCGGCGGCGGCGGCGTTCACCCTTCAAGTGATCGAGCCTCACCTGAATGGACCGGGGGGAGACGCGCCGATCCTCCTTTGGAACGCCAAAGCAAAGCGCGTCGAAGTCGTCTGCGGACAAGGTCCCAGCCCTCGGGGTGCGACCATCGAGCGCTATCGGGCCCTTGGCCTCGACCTCATTCCAGGCACGGGCCTCCTCGCGGCCGTGGTGCCCGGTGCATTCGGCGCCTGGTTGCATCTCATACGCGACTACGGCAGCGCCAAACTCCGCGACGTACTCGAACCCGCGATCGGTTATGCACGGCATGGCTGGCCGGTGACCCCAAACTTGAGCGATTCGATCGCTGCCGTGGCCCCGCTCTTCAAGCAAGAATGGCAAAGCTCGGCGGCCATATTTCTCAGGGGCGGGTCGGCGCCCGAGGCAGGCCATGCAATGGCGAACCCGACGCTGGCCGATACCTTCGGGCGCATTCTTGGAGAAGCCGAGCATGCGAGCAGCGACCGCGCCGAACAAATCGAGGCTGCACATCGAGCCTATTATCGAGGCTTCGTGGCCGAAGCGATCGACACATTTTGCCGCACCCAACACGTACTCGACAGTTCGGGCCAGCGCCACACGGGTATCCTCACCGCCGATGACATGGCGAGCTGGCGAGCGACGGTGGAAGCGCCCGTTACCTACGATTATCACGGCTACTTGGTTGCAAAGACCGGTCCCTGGGGCCAGGGACCGGTCTTTCTTCAAGCCCTCGCACTCCTCAAGGATTTCGATCTCGCGTCCCTCGACCCGATCGGCGGCGAATTCGTCCACACGGTCGTCGAGGCGTTGAAACTCGCCTTTGCGGACCGAGAAGCTTGGTACGGCGATCCGAACTTCACGAACGTTCCGATGGCGGAGCTTCTTTCCGAGGGCTACAACGCGCCACGCCGTCGCCTCATTGGCCGCGACGCATCCTACGATCTGGTACCCGGCACCGTAGGAAGCCGCGTACCTCGGCTATATCAAGGCGACGTTGACAAGCGCAACCCACGAACCGGCATCGATCGGGGTGCCGGCGAAGGGGAGCCCGATCGTGCGGCAATGGCGCGGGAGCGCGCGCAAAAGGATCTCGCAGCACGGGGTGCCGTGTCCGGCGACACTGTGCATGTGGACGTGATCGATCGCTGGGGCAATATGGTCGCGGCCATGCCGAGTGGCGGGTGGATGCAGAGCTCGCCGGTCATTCCAGCACTTGGTTTCTGCCTCGGCACGCGCGGGCAGATGTTCTGGCTCGAGGACGGCTATCCAGCGAGTCTCGCACCCGGAAAGCGGCCGCGCACGACCCTTAGCCCTACAATCGCGCTCCGCGACGGCGAACCCTATCTCGCCTTCGGCTCCCCTGGCGGTGACAGTCAGGATCAATGGGCGCTCACCTTCTTCCTGCGTCACGCGCACCATAAGCTCAATCTTCAGGAGGCCATCGAGGGGCCGAACTTCCAGTCGACGCACTGGCCCGACTCATTTTATCCGCGCAAGGCGAACCCGGGTGCATTGGCACTCGAGGCAAATTTCCCGCGCGGGACAGTTGCGGATCTGCGCCGGCGCGGCCATAAGATCACCGTCGCCCCCGAATGGTCGATGGGTCGCATGTGCGCAGTCGGCAAGGACGCGGCGTTCCTCAAGGCCGCGGCCAATCCGCGGAACATGCAGGGCTACGCCGTCGGGCGCTAGATGCAGTCGCCAGCACTATCGAAGGAGTGGCATCGGCGCGTCTGGCGATTGGCGGGGCCGATCATTCTCTCGAATATCACAGTGCCGCTCATGGGTGCGGTGGACACCGCCGTCATGGGGCAGTTACCGGACGCCAAATACATCGGCGGGGTCGCTCTCGCCGCGACGGTGTTTGCCTTTCTTTATTGGAGTTTCGGTTTCCTCCGCCTCGGTACGACGGGAATCGTGGCGCAGGCATTCGGCGCCCGTGACGATGTGGAGGTGTTCGCTTCGCTCATTCGGCCGCTCCTCATTGCCGTTTCCGCCGGCGTTATGCTTGTGGCCCTCCAGGCCCCGCTCGCCCGCGTTTCCTTCTGGCTCCTCGACGGAAGCCCTGCATCGACGGCACTTGCGAAGCAATATTACGCGGTCAGGATCTGGGGCGCTCCGGCGGCACTTGCCAACTATGTCCTTTGGGGCTGGCTCCTCGGTGTGCAGCGTGCGCGCGAAGCGTTCGTGCTGCAGTTGGCGCTCAATAGCGTCAATATGGCGCTCGCAATTCTTTTCGTGATCGGCTTCGGCTGGGGCGTTTCGGGTGTGGCATCTGCCACTTTGATTTCGGAATGGCTCTCGGTCGCTGCCGGGCTATCGGTGACACTTGTCGTCGTGCGCCGCATTGAAACCGGTACGCTGCTAGGCTGGCGGCGAATTCTTGACCGCGACAGGTTAGCGGCACTCTTTCATGTCAACGGCAACATCTTTCTGCGCACGCTTTGCTTGATTCTGGCCTTTTCGTACTTCACGGCGCGCAGCGCTCGGATGGGCGATCTCGTACTCGCGGCCAACGCGGTGCTCATGCAATTTCAGCAGTTGATGGGCTATGGTCTCGATGGGTTCGCCTTTACAGCATCTGCCTTGGTCGGCGAGGCGTTCGGCGCCCGCGACCCCGTGAAATTCCGGAATGCGATCGCGGTCACCACCTTTTGGTCGGGCCTTGTGGCGGTCCTGTGCGTCATGGGTTATGCGGCATTCGGAGGGGCGATGATCGACCTCTTGACCGGCCAAGAGCCCGTGCGTGAGGTCGCCGAGCACTACTTGCCGTGGATGGTCGCCTCGCCGCTCGTGTCCTTTTGGGCCTTTCAGCTGGACGGAATATTCATTGGCGCCACGGCCGGCAAAGAGATGCGCAACGCAATGGCTGTATCGCTTGTCGTCTGTGTCGGCGCCGTGTGGATGTTTGTCCCGCTTTGGAACAATCACGGACTCTGGCTATCGCTCATGATCTTCATGGCCGCGCGCGGCGCCACACTCGGTTTTTATTTTCCACGACTAGCGCGGCGCCTGCCGTTGGCGGAACTGCCCGCATCGAGATTCGTCTTTCGCTAATGTGGTGGAGTCGAGGCGCAAACGCCGCGGTTCTTGCTCCGACAGCGAAAATCGCCGAAAAATCCAAGCAGAATGTTCCTGTTGCGTTCGGAAACGTACCGGCTGGAAGAAATGCCTTCCGAGCGGCTAAACCTCAGAGTAAAAGCAGGCGGTGCATTTGCCGTCGAGCACCCGCTCCCTTGGAACGGCCATAACCAACCGATTGGCGCCGTTGGGTATTCTGCGCCATTGAGAGTAGGGATTAGGTCCGCCGCACAATGAGCCTGGCATTGCAGATCTTGACTGTCGCAGGTTACGGAGTCGTCGTGGTATCGCTCGCTTATGCGGCTGTCGCCCTTGTGCGCCTGACGATCCTCTCCCCCCGCATGGCGGGTGCAACCGGTCCACAAGCGCCGATCAGCATCCTCAAGCCGGTATGCGGGCTCGAGCCGCGACTTTACGAAAACCTTCGCTCGTTCTTCGAGCAGGATTATCCACAATTTCAAATTCTCTTCGGCGTGCGCGATGCGAACGATGCGGCGATCCCGACGATCGAGCGGTTGATACGGGAATTTCCCGGGCACGACGCCGCTTTGGTCGTGAATGCGCACGCACATGGCAGCAATTACAAAATCAACAACCTCATCAATATGATGCCACGCGTGCGCCATGACATCGTCGCGATCTCTGACGCCGATTGTCGCGTCGGGCCGAACTACTTGGCCGATCTTGCCGCCGCCTTCGACACCGCGACGGTCGGGGCGGCGACATGCCTCTATTGGGGCGTGCCCGCCTCAAAGCGCCTCGCCGACCGGCTTGGAGCCATGTTCATCAATGAATGGTTCCTGCCATCCGTCCTCGTGGCCCTCCTCTCCGAGCCGCTTGAATACTGCTTCGGCGCAACAATGGCGGCGAGGCGGGAAGTTCTGGAAAAGATTGGAGGAATCGAATCACTTGCTTTTTATCTCGCCGACGATCATATGCTGGGACGCCTTGCGGCAGCCCATGGATACAAGGTAGCGCTGGCGCGGCACATCGTCGAAATCACCGTCGATGAGCCGTCGCTGGGCGCGCTGTTCCGACACGAGCTGCGCTGGGCAAGGACGATGCGCGCGGTTCGTCCGGTCGGGTATGCGATGAGCTTCTTGACCGATACGTTGGCGCTTTCCGTCCTCGTGGGATGTGCGGCAGGGCTGCGGCCGGTTGGGGTCGCATTGATCGGCCTCGCTCTTTTGCTGCGCATCATGACGCACGCGATCGCAGGCGTCAGGCTGGGTGCGGAGAAGGCTTTCCGACCTTGGCTGGTGCCGATCCGGGATGCCATGACGTTCGCGGTCCGTGTGGCAAGCTTTGTCGGACGCGACGTCAGGTGGCGCGAACATGAGTTTTCAGTCCGCGCGGACGGACATTTGGTTGTCAATAATTGAGTGTGCTTGAGGTGCAAGGATGAAAACGTTGTTCCTGAATCCCCCGTCCTTCGACGGCTATGACGGCGGTGCCGGGTCGCGCTATCAGTGCAAGCGCGAGGTCAGATCGTTCTGGTATCCGACTTGGCTTGCGCAGCCCGCGGCCCTCGTGCCCGGCAGCAAGCTTATCGACGCGCCTCCCCGCGGACTGCGCCTCGAGGACATTCTTCACCACGCCAAGGCGTACGAACTGCTTGTCATGTACACAAGCACACCTGCCTTCCAGGCCGACGTCAAGATCGCCGAGGCGTTCAAGCGCGAGAATCCGAAGCTCATGATCGGAATTTGCGGCGCCCACGTCGCCGTCTCGCCGGGACCGTCGCTCGAAGCGTCGGTGGCGATCGACTTCGTGGCCCGGACCGAGTTCGATTTCACCATCAAGGAGATCGCCGAGGGCAAGCCGCTCGCCGAGGTCGACGGGATCAGTTACAGACGCGATGGCGAGATCGTTCACAATCGCGAGCGCGCAATTATCGAGAACATGGACGTGCTGCCGACCGTCATCGAGGTCTACAAACGCGATCTGGTGATCGAGGATTATTTCGACGGCTACCTGATGCATCCTTATATGTCCATCTACACGGGACGAGGCTGTAAATCGCGCTGCACCTTCTGCCTTTGGCCGCAGACGATCGGCGGCCATCGCTACCGCACGCGCAGCGTGCAAAGCGTGGTGGACGAGATCGCGCTCGCCAAGAGTTATTTCCCGCAAGTGAAGGAGTTTTTCTTCGACGACGATACCTTCACGGACAACCTCCCGCGTGCGGAGGAGATCGCACGGGGTCTCGGCAAGCTCGGGGTGACCTGGTCATGCAACGCCAAGGCCAATGTGCCGTATGAAACACTCAAGGTCTTGCGCGAGAACGGCCTCAGGCTTTTTCTCGTCGGTTACGAGTCGGGCAACCAGAAGATCCTTCACAACATAAAGAAGGGGTTGCGCATCGACGTGGCGCGCAAGTTCGCCGAGGATTGTCGCAAACTCGGCATCGTCATCCATGGCACCTTCATCGTCGGCCTCCCCGGCGAGACCCATGAGACGATCGAGGAGACGATCCGCTTTGCCAAGGAGGTCAACCCGCGCACGATCCAGGTCTCTCTGGCCGCTCCCTATCCCGGCACCGAACTCTACCGCCAAGCGGTCATGAACGGCTGGCTCCATGACAACAGCGATAGTCTTGTTGCCGACAACGGAATGCAAATCAGCTCGCTCCAATACCCGCACCTCTCCAACGAGGAGATTTTCGAGGCGGTCAAAGTCTTCTACAAGCGCTTCTACTTCCGCCCGAGCAAGATCGCGGAACTCACCTGGGAGATGGCGAAGAGCACGCAGATGATGAAGCGTCGGTTGCGCGAAGGCGCCGAGTTCTTCCACTTCCTGAGGCAGCGCGAAAATCACGCCTGACCCCGCGGATGGAACGCGAGGTATGGGGCGGCTCACGCGCCCCATATCTCCACTTCGCCGAACGCGGCGCATGCGGCAACGGCCGAAAAATCGAACGTGACGAAATGAAGTTCAGCCTCGGTATCGCCATGCTGGCCGGCTTTGGGCTGGCGGCAGGCCTGATCATCTACCAGGGTGCGGGCCAAGTCCTCGGTATGCTGCTCTCACTCGGCTGGGGTTTCGTTCCGGTCGTCCTCGTCCACGTCATCCAAATGCTGGGCTCGGCACTTGGCTGGCGGGTGCTCATTCCACGGCCTTGGCCGCGCCCGCTTCTCGTCCTCCTCAAGATTCGATGGATCCGCGAGGGTGCGAACGCCCTTCTGCCGGTCGCCCATATCGGCGGCGAAATCATCGGCGCGCGCATGCTCTCCTTCCACGGCGTGCGTGGCGACGTCTCCGGCGCCAGCGTCGTCGTCGATCTGACGGTTGAAATCGTCACCCAGGTTCTTTTCACCGTCGTCGCCTTGGCATTGCTCCTGCTCGCCGGGCACGGAAGCGCCGAGCTTGCCGACGTCGTGACCGGGGTCGCGATCGGTGCGATCGCGATCGGTGGGTTCGTGATCGCTCAGCGTGTCGGCCTGTTCATGCTGATCGAGCACGCCCTCGATCGGATGATGGAGAAAGCCCAATGGTTGTCCATCGCGGGAATTAAGGGATTGCACGATGCGATTCAGGCGATTCACCGCAATCCCAAGGTGCTTGCGGGCAGTGCCGCCTGGCACTTCCTGAGCTGGATGCTCGGCGGCGGCGAGGTCTGGCTTATTCTTCATTTCATGGGTATCGATGTGGGATTGCGTGAGGCTCTCATCCTCGAAAGCCTTGGGCAGGCAGCGCACAGCGCTGGCTTCATGGTTCCCGGTGCGATCGGAATTCAGGAAGGGGGCTTGATGGTTTTTGGCGCCCTGCTTGGCGTCAGCCCGGAGGCGGCACTAGGCCTTTCGCTCGTGAAGCGTTTGCGTGAGCTTGTCCTCGGCGTTCCCGCCATAGCACTATGGCAGTGGGTCGAGGGCAGACGCCTTATCGGCAACGCGCGTACGAAAGCGGCGGCTGGAGAAAACTGACGCGCGAGCGACCCAGATTGTCTTCCCCCACGGTTCCGCTAAAGGCGGGAGGGAAAGACGACAGTCGCCACCCGGTTCAGCCGAATCGGCCGGTGACGTAGTCCTCGGTCTGTTTCTTTGTTGGCCGCGTGAAAATCGTCTCGGTGTCGGCGAATTCGACCAGTTCGCCGAGATACATGAGGGCCGTGTAATCCGAAACGCGCGCCGCCTGTTGAAGGTTGTGGGTAACGATCACGACCGTATATTCCTCGCGCAACTCCTTGATGAGCTCCTCGATCTTTTGCGTCGAAATGGGGTCGAGTGCAGAGGCAGGCTCGTCGAGCAGGAGCACTTCGGGATTGAGTGCGATCGCTCGGGCGATGCACAGGCGCTGCTGCTGACCGCCGGAGAGACTTAGCCCCGAGGCGCGGAGCTTGTCTTTTACCTCGCCCCAGAGTGCCGACTTCGTGAGCGCGCGCTCGACACGCTCATCCATATCGACCGTCGGCAGGCGTTCGTAAAGCCGGATGCCGAAAGCGATATTATCGTAGATCGACATGGGAAAGGGCGTCGGCTTCTGGAACACCATACCCACACGGGAGCGCAGGCGATTGAGGTCGATTTTCGAGCTGAGAATATTTTCGCCGTCGAGGATCACTTCGCCCTCGGCCCGCATGTTCGGATAGAGCTGGTAAATGCGGTTGAGCGTTCGAAGCAGCGTCGACTTACCGCACCCTGACGGTCCAATGAGTGCCGTCACCCGCGCATCGTGGATCTTCATATTGACCGATTTCAAGGCAAGCGTTTGACCGTAATAGAAATTGAGATTGCGAATGTCGATCTTGACCTCCGTCGCTTCGTTCGCCGCGGCGCCCGCGTGCGGGAGGGGGGCCGGTGATCGAGGTGTCAGGTTTCCGCGCGGATCGCGGGGCGATTCTTGGTTGAACATGTTCGGTTCCTCTAGGTCCGCTTCGTCTGCTTGCCGAGGGTCATTCGCACGATGATGTTGATGGCGAGGATGATCGCCGTGATCAAAAGAGCACCCGCCCACGCCAGTTGCCGCCAATCGACATAGGGGCTGTTGGCGTAGTTGTAGATCACGATGGGAAGGTTTGCCATTTGGCGATTGATGTTGATCGACCAGAACTGATTACTGAGCACGGTGAAGATCAAGGGTGCGGTCTCGCCGGAAATTCGAGCAACGGCGAGCAGGATTCCCGTCAAAATGCCCGCTCGCGCTGCACGGTAGGACACCAACACGATGACCTTCCAGCGAGGTGCGCCGAGAGCCGTAGCCGCCTCGCGAAGATCGTTGGGTACGAGCTGCAGCATGTCTTCGCTCGTGCGCACCACCACCGGGATCGCGATGACCGCCAACGCCAGCGCACCCGCCCACGCCGAAAAATGGCGCGTCGGCACCACCGCTACTTCATAAATGAAAAGCCCGATCAAAATTGAGGGCGCTGAGAGCAGGATATCGTTGATGAACCGGGTCGCGTCGGCAATCCTGCTGTTCTTGCCGTATTCCGCGAGAAAGGTGCCCGCCAGCACGCCGACCGGCGCACCGATCGCGATCCCGAAAACTGTCAGGATCGTGCTCCCGACGATGGCGTTCAAGAGACCCCCGGACTCGCCGGGAGCAGGCGTCATTTGCGTGAACAATGCGAGGTTCATTCCGCTTATGCCATAATGCACGAGCGTTATGAGTATCGACGCAAGCAGGAAGATACCGAGTGCCGTCACCAGCACCGACGCGGTCATATTGATTTGATTGACGATCCGTCGGCGGCGATAGATCGAGAGCATTATTCACCGCACCTTGCTTGCGAGCTGGCGCAGCATCAGCTTGGCGATCACGAGCACCACGAACGTTATGACGAACAGCGTGAGGCCAAGCGCGATCAGCGAGGAAGAGTAGATATCGGAGTCGGCCTCGTTGAGCTGGTTCGCGATGGATGCCGAAATCGTGGTCCCCGATGCGAATAGCGATGCGCTGATTCTGTTCGAGTTCCCGATCACAAAGGTCACGGCCATCGTCTCGCCGAGTGCGCGGCCGAGCCCAAGCATGACGGCGCCCACCACGCTGGTACGCGTGTAGGGCAGCACGATTTTCCACACGACTTCCCACGTGGTGGCGCCGAGGCCGAAAGCAGATTCGCGCAGAAATGGCGGCACTGTCTCGAATACGTCTCGCATGACCGCTGAGATGAACGGCAGGATCATCAGGGCGAGGATCAGCCCCGCCGGCAAAATGCCGCCGCCGTTCGACTTCTCGCCGAACAGCACACCAGGCCCGCTGTCGCTGCCGAGCAGGTCATACAGCACCGGTTGGATGTGGTTGTTATAAAACGGCACAAAAACGAAAAGGCCCCACATGCCGTAAATGATGCTGGGAATCGCGGCCAGAAGCTCGACCGCAGTCGAAATCGGCCGCCGCAACCATTCAGGGGCAAGTTCGGTCAATACGATGACGATGCCGAGGCTGACCGGAATGCCGACGAGGAGTGCAATGATCGAGGTGACGATCGTGCCGTACATTGGCGCGAGGGCGCCGAACTTTTGAGTCACCGGATTCCAGGTACTCGTCGTGAAAAAGCCGAGGCCGAACTTGCCGAATGCGGGGGCGCTGCCCTGGACAAGCGAAAAGATGATCCCGCCCAATATGACGAGGACAAAGATTGCGAAGAAGAAGGTGAGGCCAAAGAAGACTTTATCCCCGACACGACCGGTGCCGCGCTCGGTTTCGCCATTATTGCGGGCCTTCATATCGTTCGAGGCGGCTTCGGCGACTGCCATCGGCTTCCTCATTTTGGACCGGCGAACTCTCCTTGGCATCGTCGACTGCGCAGCCGACGACGTTCCTGCCACGGGTCCCGGCTCCGTCGGCGAAGCGCGCTATGGACGCACGCCTCGCACGACCGGAGTTACGCGATCTAGTTCTGCACCATGCTTGCGGTGAATACGGGTTTGCCGTCCGCGGTCTTGATGTCCCGCTCCCATGTCCGCTCGACAAGCTCGATCACGTTGGCGGGCATCGGAATATAGTCCAATTCCTCCGCCATCTTTGCGCCATTGTGGTAAGCCCAGTCGAAGAACTTGAGCACTGCGGCCGCAGTGTCGGGCTTGTCCTGCTTCTTATAAAAGAGGATGAACGTCGCGCCCGTGATCGGCCAACTCGCATCGCCCGGCTGGTCCGTGAGGAGGAGGTTGAACCCCTCAGCCTTCTCCCAATCCGCATTGGCGGCAGCCGCCTGAAATGCCGATGCTTCCGGCTTCACGAATTTCCCTGCCTTGTTTGAAAGCTGGGTGTACGCGAGTTTGTTTTGGAGCGCATACGCATATTCGACGTAACCAATGCCACCGTCGATCTGCTTTGCGGACCCGGCGACGCCTTCGTTCCCTTTTGCACCGACACCGGTTGGCCACTCGACCGACGTGTTGACGCCGACCTTTTCCTTCCATTCCGGGCTCACCTTCGCGAGATAATTGGTGAAGATGAACGTCGTACCCGACCCGTCGGCGCGGTGAACGACCGTTATCGCCTCGTCGGGCAGCTTGAGGTCCGGATTGAGCTGCGCAATGGCTGGGTCGTTCCATTTGGTGATTTTATTGAGATAGATATCGGCCAGCACCGGCCCCGTGAGCTTCATCTGGCCGGCTTCTATCCCCTTGATATTGACGACCGGCACAACACCACCCATCACCATGGGGAACTGCATGAGGCCGGCTTCATCGAGGTCCTTGACCTCGAGCGGCATATCCGAGGCGCCAAAGTCGACCGTTTTTGCCTTGATCTGCTTAATGCCGCCGCCGGACCCGATCGACTGGTAGTTCATGCCAATACCGGTCTTGGTCTTGTAGGCATCTGCCCATTTGGCATAGATCGGATACGGAAACGTGGCCCCGGCACCTGAAATATCGGCAGCACGGGCTTGACCGACGCCAACGAGCATGGCGGCGCCCACCAGGACGCTCATTGTAATGCGTTTCATCTTGGGACTCCCTGCAAGTGACTCGAGCCACCTTCTCGCGCACGATCGGTGAGGGACGAGCGCCGGGATCGTAGGCGGTACTCGTTTCAATCGGGTGGCAAGTCTACTTAGGAAAAATTACGCTTATGCGTCATATTTATGACGATTAGGTCACCTCTGCCGGGCTGCGTAAACCGGCATCCATTCGCGAAAACCCAGGCCATTGCAAGCACTCGCCATCGAGGGCATTGTCTTTTGCATACCAACGGCATAGACGTTTCGGATTGCTATCGGGAAGAATTGGATGCGGATTGCGAAATTTCGGATCGGGCAACTGGTGCGCCACCGGGTCCACCCCTTCCGCGGGGTGATCTTCGATGTCGACCCGGTCTTTTCCAATACCGAGGAATGGCTCTTGTCGATTCCGGAGGACGTTCGTCCGCACCGCGACCAGCCCTTTTACCATCTGCTCGCGGAGAACGCGCAAAGTTCCTACGTCGCCTATGTCTCTGAACAGAACCTCCTGCCCGATGACAGCGGCAAGCCGATCGCCCATCCGCAAATCGGCGAGCATTTCGCCGGCATGGAAAACGGGCGGTACCTGCCTAAGAAAATCGTGCCGAATTGACCTGCCCGCGGGGGTGCGGCCCCCCGGGGGCCGTCACGCGAGGTAAATGGTTCCGTTGTCGGCCAGACGCCGAATTTCTGCGTCGTCGATGCCGTGCTCCGTCAGCACTTCGCGAGTATGCTCGCCGAAGCGAGGAGCGCCATGGCGCGGGCCGCTCGCCGAGGCGGAGAATTTGATCGGCATCCCAAGCGTTTCAAGCGGTCCGAGGCGACTGTGCGTCACTTCGGTCACCATGGCCCGCGCCCGCACCTGAGGATCGGCGTGCATAGCCTTGACGTCGAGGACCGGGCCGGCAGGCAGCCCAGCAGCCTCGCACTTCGCGAGCCATTGGGCGCTCGTTCGAGTCCGGAATTGCCGGGCCAGAATATCGTCGAGGGCCGCGAGGTTGGCCATGCGCCCCGCATTTTCTTTGAAACGCGGATCGCGCACGAGTTCGGGAACTTCAAGTATTTCGACCAAGCGCTTCCAGTTCGCCTGGTTGGCCGCCCCCACGTTGATCCAGCCATCCGCGGTTGGATATGCTTGATACGGCGCATTGAGAGGGTGGGAAGAGCCCATGGGCCCGGGTGCTATCCCGGTCGCGAAGCAAATCGCTGATTGCCAATAGGTGTGGATGATCCCCGCCTCGAACAGCGAGGTATCGACGCGTTGTCCCTTGCCTGTCTTGAGGCGTTCGACGTAAGCCGCCAAGACGCCGAGGGCGGCAAGGATCCCCGCGGTGATGTCCGTTATCGGTGCGCCCACCTTGACCGGCGGTCGGCCGGGCCCTTCCCCTGTGATGCTCATGAGGCCGCTCATGCCCTGGGCGATGAGATCGAAGCCGCCGCGGTCCGCATAGGGGCCCGTCCGCCCGAAGCCGGAAATCTCGCAGTAAATCAGCGCGGGATTGATCGCCGCGAGCCGTTCGTAGCCGAGGCCGAGCTTGTCCATGACGCCGCGACGGTAGTTTTCCGTCAGGATGTCGGCGCCGGCCACAAGACGGCGCAGAACGGCCTTGCCGTCTTCGCTCTTGAGGTTGAGGGCGATACCGCGCTTGTTCCGATTCATCATCATGAACGCGGCCGACTCGCCGCCGATTTCGGGTGGGACCATCCGACGGGCGTCGTCCCCGCCTGGATTGCGCTCAATCTTCACGACGTCCGCGCCGAGGTCGGCAAGCATGAGCCCGCAAACCGGCCCCGCCATCACGTGCGCCAGTTCTAAGACCTTGAGACCGTGAAGGGGTCCCGCTTGCCGGCCCGCCATGGCTCCCTCAAGCTCCTTCCGAGATTGCCTCTGTGTGCGTTCCAGCGAGCGCGCGCTCCGGGTGCATCCAGAATGCGAGCACCGCGCCCGCGAGGAGCAAGCCGATAGAGCCCCAGAACGGCACATGCCAATCGCCCGTGAGGTCTACCAGCCAGCCGAACACAATCGGCGAGACGAAACCCGCGATCGCCGAGCCTGTGTTCATGATTCCGCTCGCCGTGCCCGAGAATCCGGGCGCTATGTCCATCGGCACCGACCAGATCGGACCGATCGTCAACTCGAGGCAGAAAAACGCGCAACCGAGCGCCACCGTTATGATCGTGAGGTCCTTGAGCAGCAGAACTGGGAGAAGAAAGCAAAGAGACGTCAGGAGGCTGACGACAATAACATTTCGCCGCGCGATCGCCAGGCTTCCAGTCTTGCGAAGCAGCCAATCGCTGATGATCCCGCCCACGGTATCCCCAACGGCGCCGAAGGCCGTGACGCCAAAGGTGAAAAGTGCGGTCTTGGTGATTTCGAGGTTATAACCCACGCGAAAGAATGACGGAATCCAAGTGAGATAAAGCCACAGCGTCCAGGCGTAGCAGAAATAGACGATCGTCGTCGGCATCATACGCGCGAGCAATCGGCCCCAGGGCACCGGCTCGGCGTCGACCGCGCGGCCGTCACGGTAGGCGGGAAGCTCAGCAAGCTCGAATTTTGTCATGCCTTTGTGCTCGCGCGGGTCGTCTCGGAAATACCATGCCCAGGACAGCACCCACAGAAGGCTTACTAGGCCGACAACGATAAACGAGCTGCGCCAACCCCAGTTGACGATGAGCCACGCGACGACGAGCGGCGTGATCGCTATGGCGGCCCGCGCGAAGCTGTGGGTGATGCCCTGGGCAAAGGCGCGTTTACTTTTCGTGAGCCAATTCGACATTGCGCGCGTCGCGGTCGGGAATGTCGCCCCTTCCCCGAGGCCGAGCACGAAGCGGACGAGAAGGAGGGAGACAAAGCCGTTCACGAACCCCGTCAGGATGGTCGCGGCGGCCCACACGAATCCGCAAATACTCAATGTCAGGCGTGGACCCAGCCGATCCCCGATCCAGCCGCCGACGATTTGAAAGAGGGCGTAGGCATATCCGAAAGCGCCGAAAGCGTAACCCAGCTGGGTGTTGCTGAGGCCAAGCTCGACCTTGATATCCGTGGCCGCAGTCGCCGTATTTACGCGGTCGACATAGGTGATGAAATACATGGCACAGAGGAACGCCAAGAATATGTTCGTCGCCGTGAACAGCCGCCGCGGGAGCGGCTCTGCCAAGTTCATGTTTCCTCCCTGCTTGGCTACTTCATTGCGGCCGATTGTTCTCGGATTTTTTTACTTCACCTCCGACGCATCGCTCGGTCGTGCGCTCGTGAGACTATACTGTGGCGCCGCCCTGTACCCCTCGCGGGGTTTCATCAGTAGTTGCCTCCAAGATAGCTCAGGGCGGCGGAAACACCGCTTGCCTTGATCGGCACACCTGCCGCTTGCAGGCCCATCTCGACGCCACAGAGGGTCCCGGCAAGCATCAGATCGTTGAAGTCGCCGAGATGGCCGATGCGAAATACCTTGCCCTGAAGCTTGCCGAGCCCGTTTCCGAGCGAGAGGTTGTAGCGTTCGAGAGTTACTTTCCGGAACGCGTCGGCGTCGTGTCCAGCGGGAAGCAGAACCGCGGTCAGCGAACTCGAATATTCCCGCGGCTCGAGGCAAAGGATTTCGAGGCCCCACGCACGCACCGCCCGGCGCGTCGCTTCGGCATGGCGGTCGTGACGCGCGAAGACATTGTCGAGGCCTTCCTCGAGCAGCATCGCAATGGCCTCCTTGAGCCCGTAGAGGAGATTGGTTGCGGGTGTATAAGGAAAATAGCCGGTCGCGTTCGAGGCCAGCATCTCCTCCCAATTCCAGTAGGAACGCGGGAGCTTGGCTGTCTTGCCCGCGGCGCGCGCCTTGTCGCTCACGGCATTGAAGCTGAGCCCGGGCGGCAGCATGAGTCCCTTTTGCGACCCGGCAACCGTCACGTCGACGCCCCACTCGTCATGGCGGTAGTCGATCGAGGCGAGGGAGGAAATTGTATCGACCATGAAGAGTGCCGGATGCCTTGCACGATCGATCGCGGCGCGCACGTCGGCCACGCGGGAGGTAACGCCTGTCGAAGTCTCGTTGTGGACAATGCAGACGGCCTTGATCTTTTTCGCGCGGTCCTCGGCAAGCTTCGCCTCGACCGCCGCTGGATCGACGCCGTGACGCCAATCGCCGGGGATCAAATCGACCTCGAGGCCGAGCCGGCCCGCCATTCGAAACCAAAGGCTCGCAAAATGACCTGTCTCGGCCATCAACACCTTGTCGCCGGGGGATAACGTATTCACCAGTGCGGCTTCCCAGGCGCCGGTGCCGGAGGCGGGAAAAATCACGACCGGCCCGTCTGTCTTGAAGATTTTCCGAACAGCTTCGAGTAGCTCGTGGCCCATGCGGCCGAAAGCGGGCCCGCGGTGATCCATCGTGGGATTGTCGATCGCGCGCAATACGCGATCCGGCACATTGGTCGGGCCTGGAATTTGAAGGAAATGGCGGCCGCTGTGATAGGTCATGAGTTCTCTCGCTCGTGCCAATCAGGCTGAAAAGTTAAGGAGAATTGGTCTCCGTGAGATTATGCATTCAAAATGACAGCTGTCAATTGAATGCTGGTTTGTAGTCAAAGCATTGATAAAATGCAGATTAACAAGAATCCGGCAAAATTCTCGGCTCGCCAAACTTGCTAATTGCATTCAATTTTGGGATCGGCGATGATAATGGAAACGACCCTGCGGAGAGCATGACGGCGCATGGACGAGGCATCGACCGAACGCAAACGCGAGAGTGCCGCGATCACAGCGCATATGCATCGCGCGCTTGGCGGCGGCACCCGTGCCATCAAAACTCGCATTGGGGATCCGGCCCTTGCCGCCCGACTCCGGCAAGAGATCGAGGGCGTGGTGCGCTTCGATCCCTTCACGCGCGGGCGCTATTCGACCGACGCTTCGATCTACCAGATCGAACCGATCGGCGTCGTCATTCCGAGGACCGAGGCCGACATTGTCCGCGTCGTGGAGATCGCTGCGGCGGAAGGTGTGCCGGTGCTGCCGCGCGGCGGCGGCACGTCCCAGTGCGGCCAGACGGTCGGTGCAGCGATTGTCGTCGATGTAAGCCCAACGCTCAACCGTGTGATCGAGCTCGATGCGCCGAATCGTCGCGCCGTCGTCGAGCCCGGCATCGTGCTCGACCGGCTCAATGCCCTCCTGCGACCGCATGGGCTTTTTTTCCCTGTCGACGTGTCGACCTCGAGCCGAGCGACCATCGGCGGCATGACCGGCAACAATTCGTGCGGCGCGCGCTCGATCCGCTTCGGCACCATGCGTGACAACGTGCGCGCAATCGACGCAACTCTTGCCGACGGCACGAGCATGCGCTTTGGCGAGCTTGACGCCGCCGGAGACCCGACGCCGGCGCAAGGCAGGATGACCGCGGCGCTCCTAGACCTCGGACGGCGCGAGGCGGACGAGATCGCAGCGCGGTTCCCGAGCCTGCAGCGCCGCGTGGGCGGATACAATATCGACGCCCTCACCCCGCGCGGCGCCAATGCGCCACCGATCAACTTCGCGCATCTTCTCGTGGGCTCGGAGGGTACTCTTGCCTTTTCGCGCCGGATCGAGCTTCGCCTGCATTCGATCCCGAAGCACAAGATCCTTGGAGTTTGCCATTTTCCCACCTTTTACAAGGCGATGGCGGCAACCAAGCATATCGTCGCCCTCGGCCCCGACGCGGTCGAGCTTGTCGACCGCACGATGATCGAGCTTGCGCGCGATATTCCAATCTTCCGCCCGACGATCGAGCGTTTCGTGCGCGGCGAACCCGACGCCCTCCTCCTTGTCGAGTTCGCGGGTGAAGAACTCGACCCGCAAATTGCACGGTTGCGCGGTCTCGTCGAACTCATGGGCGATCTCGGATTTCCCGGCGGCGTCGTAGAAGCGATCGACCCCGCGTTCCAGCGCGATGTGTGGGAGGTGCGCAAATCCGGGCTCAACATCATGATGTCGATGAAAGGCGACGGCAAACCGGTATCGTTCATCGAGGATTGCGCCGTTTCGCTCGACGATCTCGCCGACTACACCGCGCGCCTTACGGAAATTTTCACCAAGCACGGCACGACCGGCACCTGGTACGCCCACGCCTCGGTCGGCTGCCTCCATGTCCGCCCGATCCTCAACATGAAGGACGCGGAGGGGGCCAGGAAAATGCGCGCGATTGCGGAAGAGGCGTTCGAGATCGTGCGCGAATACAAGGGTTCCCACTCAGGCGAGCACGGCGATGGGCTCGTGCGGTCGGAATTTCACAAGCCGATGTTCGGCTCCCGCATGGTCGCGGCGTTCGAGGCGGTCAAGGACATACTCGACCCGAAGGGTGTGTTCAATCCCGGCAAGATCGTGCGCGCGCCGAAAATGGACGATCGCACACTCTTTCGATTCAAGCCGGATTATGTGACGCCGGCATTCGACACAGCCCTCGATTGGTCTGCATGGGGTGGGTTCGGCGGCGCCATTGAGATGTGCAACAACAACGGCGAATGCCGCAAATTCGACGCGAGCGTGATGTGCCCGTCCTACCGCGTGACGATGGACGAACAGCACGTCACACGCGGCCGCGCCAACAGCCTGCGCCTGGCGATCTCGGGCCAGCTCGGACCCGATGCCTTCGCCTCGGATGCGCTCGCAGACACGATGAAGCTCTGCGTCGGCTGCAAGGGCTGCAAGCGCGAATGTCCGACTGGCGTCGACATGGCGCGCATGAAGACCGAGTTTCTTTACCATTACAGCAAGCGTCACGGACTTTCGGCGCGTGATCGCCTCGTCGCCTACCTCCCCCGTTATGCGCCTTACCTCGCGAGACTGGCGCCACTGGCGAACCTGCGCAACGCTGGTTCGTTCTTGGCCGAGCTGGGCGAACGCTGGTTCGGCATCGCGGCCGCCCGCAGCCTGCCCGAATGGCGGCGCGATATTTTCAACGTCTCGCCAGTGACTTCACCCGGCCGGGACGCACAAGAAGTCGTTCTCGTGGCCGACACCTTTTCGACCTATTTCGAGCCCGAGAATGCATACGCCGCACTCGACGTGCTCAAGGCGGGGGGTTACGGCGTGCATGTCGCCGCAGCGCGAGACGGCGGCCGCCCGCTTTGTTGTGGACGGACCTTCCTCGCCGCCGGTCTCGTCGATGAAGCGCGCAAGGAGGCCAATCGTCTTCTCGATGCCGTCGCACCGTTCGTCGAGCGCGGTGTGCCAATCGTGGGGCTCGAGCCCTCCTGCCTCCTCACTCTGCGCGACGAGATGACAGCCATGCACTTGGGGCCGAGGGCAACCGCCCTCGCGAATTGCGCCAAGCTCTTCGAGGAATTTCTCGCTGCGGAGATGAAGGTCGGAAGGCTCGACCTCCCACTCCGTGCCATCCCCTACAAGAAGGCGATCCTCCACGGCCATTGTCACCAAAAGGCATTCGCCGCCATGAATACCGTCGAACGCATCTTGCGCCTCGTTCCTGGACTCGAGGTCGAGACAGTCGCGTCTTCCTGCTGTGGCATGGCCGGCGCCTTCGGCTTTCAGGCGGAGACCTACGAAACGTCCATGCGCATGGCGGAAGCGGCCCTTCTTCCCGCCGTGCGCAAGGCGGGCGAGGACACCCTTATCGTGGCGGACGGTACGAGCTGCCGCCATCAGATCAAGGACGGCGCCGGCCGAGAGGCCATGCACGTCGCCCGGGTGCTCGCCATGGCGCTATCGCCGAACGAGACCGTCGGTCGAGACGACACGAAGAATGGGTCGGCATCAACCCCGAACGATGGGCGCTGAGGCCATGGCCAGGTCCGATTCCGCCGACTTGGTGCTCGTCGAGGAGATGCCCGCTTCGCCATTCAAGCGCGGCAACTTCGCCCAGGTCGCAGCAGACCGCCTGCGTGAAATGATTGTCGAGGGGGCACTGGCGCCGGGCAGCAAGCTCAGGGAGCGTGAGCTATGCCAAAAAATGGGCATCTCGCGCACGCCCCTGCGCGAGGCGTTCAAAGTGCTCGCGGCCGACGGGCTCGTCGTACTTCACCCAAGTCGTGGCGCAACCGTTTCACGCCTCCGGATCGATGAAGTCGAGGAGATGTTCGCGGTGATGGCGGCGCTCGAAGCACTTTCGGGCGAGCTTGCCGCCGAGCGAATCACGGACGAAGAGATCGCCGAGATTCGTGTCATCCACGCGCAGATGCTGCTTCACTACACGCGCGGCGAGCTCGCACCCTACTTTCAGTGCAATCAACGGATTCATGAGAAAATTTTAGCGGCTGCCCGAAATCCGACCCTCGCCAGCACTTATCGCGCACTCTCGGGCCGAGTTAGGCGCGCGCGCTACATCGCCAACATGTCGCGGGCGCGTTGGGCGCAGGCGGTCGCCGAGCACGAGCAGATACTCGCAGCACTCGTTGCACGGGACGGGGCAAATCTCTCGGCCCTCCTCAAGCGCCACCTCAAGAACAAGGGCGAGACCGTAAGGGAATCCCTTCTCGCCGAGTCCCCACGTCGCGCGGCTGGCGGATTGACTTCTTGAAGAACGCCTCAAACAGAAACGCCGACGTTGAGACACACTTGCGATTGATGTAAGAGCTTTTCACATGAGCTGGTCGAGACATGGGCGCGGTCCTAGCCGGGGCACCTATCACCACGGCGACCTCAAGGAGGCGCTCATCCGTGCAGCGCTGGCGCTGATCGCCGAGAAAGGCCCGGCGGGCTTCACGTTTGCCGAAGCCGCACGTGCGGCAGGCGTGAGTGCGGCCGCCCCCTATCGTCACTTCCGCGACCGGGATGACGTAATTGCCGATGTGGCGCGACGGGGATTCGAGCGATTCGAGTCGGCGCTTGCGAAGGCCTGGGATGGCGGCCGTCCCGACCCGCTCACGGCGTTCCAACGGCTCGGCAAAGCTTATCTTGCCTTCGCACGTGAAGAGCCCGCGTATTATTCGGCCATGTTCGAGGCGGGGATTGCACCCGATGCAGACCCGGCACTTGCGCAAGCGGGCGAGCGCGCCTTCGCCGTCTTGCGCGAGGCGTCGCAAGCGCTTTGCATGCTCGTGCCCACACCACAGCGACCACCCCCGCTCATGATGGCGCTTCATATTTGGGCGCTCGCTCACGGCGTCGCCTCGCTTTTCGGTCGAGGCGACGCCGCACGTCGCAAGCTCCCCATGTCGGCGGAAGACCTTCTCGAAGCCGCGGTACTCGTTTATTTGCGCGGCCTCGGCCTTCATGCGGAGCGGACCGCGGCGCGGTAGAAGGACTACCACCGCCGGATTGCCCTCGGCTCGTCAGGGCTATCCATCCGGACCCTTGACAGGCCATGCCCGCATCGATATCTATGTTAATGTAAAAAACATTAACATGAGGCCACCATGGATATCGCGGCGCGCATGGACGATTTTGGGAAGCCGGCCTGGATCGGTCTTATGGTCTTGGGCTTCATCTTCTTCTGGCCGCTGGGCCTTGCGGTCCTGGCCTATCTTTTATGGAGTGGACGAATGGGACATTGGAGATGCGGACGCGCATATTGGGAGCGTTACCACGCGGAGCACCGCGAGGGCCGGCATGGTGACGACGCGCGCGAGCGCTGGTTCGGTTGCGGACGGCGTTCGGCGTCGAGCGGCAATCGCGCCTTTGACGAATACCGCGCCGAGACTTTGCGACGCCTCGAAGAGGAGCAGCGCGAATTCATGGAGTTTCTCAACCGCTTGCGCTTCGCCAAGGACAAGGCGGAGTTCGACGAATTCCTCGCCGAGCGCCGCCGTGGCGCTCACGGCCCCGACCCGCAGCCGCAAGCTCAAACCTGAACGCACCTCAGTCTTGAGCGCACGCGCCGCGACTTGAAGACGCATTGATATCTCAGGCCCTTGTCCGAAGCGATGAGGGCCTGAGCACATTCAATCGTCCTTGCTGAATTCAGTAGCTGCTTGCCACGCTATTCGACATGCGCTCGGCAAAACAGGCGCTATCGTCAGGCGATTTCGCCGAGATACCACTCGACGAATCGGTTCGTGAAATGCTCCATCGGCGCATAGGGACCCGGCTCGTAATAACGGGAATTGATGCCGAGCTGGTTGTCTTCGACGATGCGCTTGTCCTCCTCGCTCGTCACCTTCCAGAGCCAGGTAAGCCGGCCCGGGTCGTAATCGACGCCCTCGCGTGCGTCGGCGCGCACGAGCCAGATGACCTCCATCTCGCACGTCGCGACGGTGCGAGGGACGAAGCGATAGATAACGCCGTGGTCCGTGTATGAGACAAGGAAACTCGCCGGCCCGAGGTGGATCGACGTGACCCCGCCGTCGAACCCGTTGAAGCGGCCGAGTAGGGGAGCCACGGCCTTGCCGTCCATGCTGCCGGTCTCGACACCGTCATAGAGGGCGTAGCGGAATCCGCGCACGGCCTCCTCGCCGTCGGCCGACGGTACCCAATGATCGTAAGCCGGGATATCGACGCCGAGGGCCTCGGCGCGTTCCCGCATGCGGGCGTTGAGCTTTTCAATGCGCGGTAGCGGCTGCTCGAGCGCATGGAACCTCGAATATTCCGGATGCGAGGGTGAGCAGTGGTAGCATTCGAGATAGTTCTCGACCGCGAGCTTCCAGTTGGCTGCGATCGGATAACGCTCCCGGTGTGCAATTCGCACGCGCGTCCATTCATAGGGGCCGAAGCAGTCGCCGACTGTCCGCTCCATATGGCCAAGCCCTAATGGCATCGCAGCGAAGGATATGAGGACGATTCCTTCGATCACGCGCAAATTGACGGGTTTGAGACCGTGGGTCGATTTGTCGAAATCCGCCGGCATGTGCCGCGCCGCGCGCAGGCCGCCGTCGAGACCATAGGTCCAGGCGTGATAAGGGCAGACAAGATACCTGGCGTTGCCCGACGCCGCCGTCGCGATGCGCGAGCCGCGATGGCGGCAGACATTGGCGAAAGCGCGCAAACGACCGTCCTCCCCGCGCACGACGATCGCCGACTCCGACGCGATCTCCACCACAAAATAATCGCCGGCATTGGGCGCACTGCTCTCGTGACCGGCGCAGAGCCAGTGGCCGATGAAGAGACGCTCGATCTCGCGCGCAAAAACGTCGGGGTCGGCATAAAATGCCTGACGCAAGGCGTGCCCCTGCGGCTGTGCCGCAATCAACGCGGCGATCTTGCCGTTGCCGCTTCCGCTTCGTTCACTCTGCGCCATACGCATCCCTTCCCTTCGATCGGCGCATGACATTAATGGATTCGGCGACACACTACCATGCCCGCCGCACCGGTGCGCCGATGCGGACGCGTGCACTCGGTGATCCGAAAACTCGCCCGTGGACAACCGGAGCCGAGGAGGGCAAGCTCCCTCCCGTTTCATGGAAACGGAGACGCACCCATGCTGACTCTTTACTATTCGCCTGGCGCTTGCTCCCTGGCATCCCACATCGCCCTCGAAGAGACGCGCACGCCTTACGAGCCGCGCCCGATCCTGATTGCGAAAGGCGAGCAGCGGAGCGAGGCATACCTCAAAATCAATCCACGTGGCAGGGTGCCGGCATTGGGTATCGACGGCAAGATCTTGACCGAAAACGTCGCGATCCTGACCTACGTCGCCAAGTGCTTCCCCGAAGCTCGGCTCCTTCCGGTGGATCTTTCCGATGAGGTGCGCTGCACCTCCACGATGGCGTGGTTCTCCAATACCGTACACCCGTCTTTCACGCACATCGTCCGGCCCGAGCGTTTTGCAGAAGATGCAACAGCGCACGGAGCCGTCAAGGAGACGGGGCGCAAGGCATTCTGGGCGAACCTCCAGGAAATCGACGGCCTGCTCAAGAGCAAAGACTGGATGATGGGTGCGCAATATACCGTGTGCGATCCCTATGCGCTCGTCTTCTACGGATGGGCTCTGCGGGCTGAGCTTCCCGTGAATACTCTTCCCGCCTTCACGGCTCTCAAGGAGCGGATGCTGAAACGCCCGGCGGTGCGCAAAGTGCTCGAGCGGGAAGACAGCATCCTCCTCAAGGCCGCGTAGGCGTGGAGCCGCCGCCCGTCCGACCGAAGTGGTGGGAATTTCGCGAGCGAGGGAGCACGCACGGTTGAGGGCCCGAGACATGGTGCTGGCGACGCTCACCTCCGTCGTTTGGGGGTTTGCGTTCGTCGCGACGAAGTTGGGCATTGACGGCTTCTCGGCACCTCAGCTCACAGCCCTTCGCTTCCTCATTGCGTGCCTGCCGGTGTTCTTCGTGCCGCGGCCTCGGATACCTTGGCCAACGCTCATCCTGATCGGCCTCACGCTCTTCACGGGGCAGTTCCTGCTGCTCTTCTTCGCCTTTGCGCACGGCATGCCGCCCGGCCTCGCGGCCGTCACGCAGCAGATGCAGGTGTTCTTCACGGTCCTCCTCTCAGCGCTCTTTCTCCGCGACGTGCCCAGCGCGCGGCAATGCGCGGGCATGGCCGTTGCGTTCGTGGGCCTTGCCCTCATCGCCTCCACGAAGGGCCGCGATCTCTCGTTCGTGGCACTCGGCTTGGCGCTTTCGGGAGCGCTGAGTTGGGCGATCGGCAACGTGCTCGTGAAACGCGCGCGCAACACACCCATCTTTCCTCTCGTCGTCTGGGCAAGCCTTGTGCCTCCGCTGCCCGCCCTCGCCCTCTCGACGGCGTTTCGCGATCAGCACGGCAACCTTTACGAAGCGGTTGGGAGTGCTTCGTGGAGTGCGGTCGGTGCTGTCATTTATCTCGCCGTCTTCGCGACGGTGTTCGCCTATGCCGCCTGGGGGAGCCTGCTTCAGCGCTATCCGGCGGTCGTCGTTGCCCCCTTCGCTCTCCTCGCACCATGCACGGGTGTTGCGTCCTCCGCGCTGATTTTTGGCGAAGCGTTCAGCCCGATCCGCTACGCTGGCATGGGACTCATTTTTCTCGGCCTCGCCGTCATCGTGCTGCCTGCAGGGGTTGCAAGAGTGTTGAGGCCGCTTCGAGGGCTGCGGTCGTGATGCGAGCCTGAAAGACGCAAACGCGGCAAATGACTTCGAAGGCGTTCGACTGTATTCGTCAGCTCCGGCAGGTTCACTTCCGTCCGCAGCACTTGCCGCCCGATGGGTGGCATATCCGCATGATGAGGAGATCATATGACGCGCATATTGAGCTACCCCTTCGTTTTCGCGGCCGGCTGGCTGTTCAATTTTGTCTTCGATATCCATTTTGCGGCCGGGTTCGCGAGCGGCTGGCTGGCCCACACCTGGCTCGGCGGGTTTTTCAACTAGCGCATGCCGCGAGGCTTGGGGCGATGCGCGGCCCGAGCGCGCACGCGTCGTTTCATCTTTTACGAGCCAACGCGCCACGATTTCCTTGCCGCCGCGGAGCGATCTGCTAAGTTTGCCGGTGTAAAAATAGCGTTTCGTGAGGCTGTTTCGACGCCCAAGTCTTCCCCGATAGCGGCCAGCAACCGCTGCAGAAAATTCCCGAATATTTCGCCGCAAGCTCCGAAGGGTCGTTCTCGATGCTTCTTTATCAGGCCTATCGTGCGCAACAATCGCTGCTCGAGCCTTGGCGGCAGCTCGCCGATTTGGCGCGGCCCTTTACGGTCCAGCCCTGGCCGATCGATGCGGCCTTTCCCTTCCTCGACTATATCGGCGCCGCTTTCGAGCTCGTCGCCGAGACAAAAATCCGCCACGAGCGACCGGCCTTCGGCATCGATCATGTTTTGAAGAACGGAGAACCGACTGCCGTCGAGGAAGTCGTTGTCTTGAGGAAGCCGTTTTGCCAGCTCCTCCATTTCAAGAAAGCCCATCCTGTCGAAACCCCACGCGTTCTCGTGGTGGCGCCGATGTCGGGCCATTTCGCGACTCTCCTACGCGGAACGGTCGCGGCCCTCCTCGCAGACCACGACGTCTATATCACCGATTGGGTCAATGCCCGCAATGTGCGGCTCTCCCAAGGTCGGTTCGATCTCGACGACTATATCGACCACGTGATCGAGTTCACGCATCTGCTCGGACCCGACCTGCACGTCATCGCCGTGTGCCAGCCGGCGGTTCCCGTGCTGGCCGCGACCGCGATCATGAACGCGGACAACGACCCGTTGGCGCCGCGCTCGATCACACTCATGGGCGGGCCAATCGATCCGCGCGCCAATCCCACGAAGGTCAACGCGTTCGCCATGAAGCGCTCGATCGAAACCATCAAGCGCACCGTGCTCACCCACGTGCCGCTTCCCTATGCCGGCTTCATGCGCCGTGTTTTTCCGGGGTTTCTGCAGCTTTCGGGGTTCATGGGCATGAATCTCGGCCGGCATCTGCGCGCCCATTCGGACATGTTCCGGCACCTGACCAAGGGCAACGGCGACGATGCCGCCGCGATCCGCCGCTTTTACGACGAATATCTCACGGTGATGGACATGACGGCGGAATTCTATCTCCAGACCGTCGAGACGGTGTTCAAGCGCTTCGACTTGCCGCAGGGCCGCATGATCTCACGCGGCAGGCCCATCGAGCCACGTGCCATCGTGCGCACGGCCCTCATGACCGTCGAGGGGGCCGATGACGATATCTGCGCGCCCGGCCAAACCTTCGCGGCGCAAATCCTGGCAAGTGCCCTCGATGCGGACAAGCGACGCCATCACCTTCAGGAGAAGGTGGGGCATTACGGCGTCTTCAACGGCCGGCGCTGGCGCGAGGAAATCATGCCGCGCATGCGCGACTTCATCCGCGAACACGACTCACGTCGGCCCCGATCAAGTTAGCGGTAGCCGCCCTTCCTCCACCCCGTGGCAGGCCACGAGCACACCGTCGGCTGGGCGCAGCTCCGGCCGCTCCCGCTTGCAGCGCTCGTTCGCGAAGGGGCAGCGCGGGTGGAAGCTGCATCCGCTCGGCGGGTCGATGGCGCTCGGTACTTCGCCGGCAACGGGCGTGCGCGCCCGCCCCGAAAGTTCGAGATCGGGAATCGTGTCGACCAGCATACGCGTGTAGGGATGGCGCGGCAGACGAAAAAGTGTTTCGGCATCCGCCAATTCGGCGAGGCGGCCGAGATACATCACGCCGACCCGGTCGGACATATGGCGCACAACCGCGAGATTGTGCGAGATGAAGAGGTAGGTGAGGCCGAGCGTTCGCTGGAGATCTTTCATGAGGTTGAGGATTTGCGCCTGGACCGACACATCGAGTGCGGAGGTCGGCTCGTCGCAGACGAGGAACTCAGGGGTACTCGCGAGTGCGCGCGCGATCGAAATGCGCTGGCGCTGGCCGCCCGAGAACTCATGGGGATATTTCTCGCCGTCGACCGCGGCGAGTCCGACCTCGCCAAGCAGTTCCTCGACCCTCGCACGTATCGCCCCTTGACCCTGCAAGAGTCGGTGCACGCGGATCGGCTCCGCCACGATATCCCGCACGCGCCAACGTGGATTGAGGCTTGCATAGGGATCCTGAAAAATGATCTGGAACCGCCGACGAAGGGCCGCGATCTCGGCCCTCCCCTTGATCGCCGAGATGTCCCTTCCGTCGAACTCGATCGAGCCGCGTGTGGGGACGTAAAGACCGACGACGAGCCGGGCCACCGTCGACTTGCCGCAGCCCGACTCGCCAACGATGCTCAAGGTCCGGCCACGGGCAATCTCGAAATCGACGCCATCGACCGCGTGAAGCACGCGGCGCCCCTCGCCGGCCAAGAGGCGATTGAGGAGTGGTGCGGAGGCGTCGAAATATCGTGCGAGCGCCTTGACGCGGACGAGCGGGTGGACCGGGACGGAACGGGTCGATCCCGTGCTGGCGCTTTCAGCCATGACCAGCACTCCCGGTCCGAGAGTCGAACAGCCAACAGGCGACTTGCGACGGCCCATTCGTCATCAGCTCGGGCCGTTCCGACATACAGCGCGCGAATGCCTCATGGCAGCGCGGATGAAAGGCACAGCCCGCCGGGATGCGGTTGAGGCGCGGCATGCTGCCCTCAATCTGGGTAAGGCGCTCGGCCTTCTCCCGGATCGATGGTATGGACCCCATGAGACCGACCGTATAGGGATGCCGCGGGTGCTTCACCACTTCGCGCAAAGGCCCAACCTCGACGATGCGCCCGGAGTACATTACCGCCACCCGATCCGCCGTCTCCGCAATCACGCCCATGTCATGCGTGATCAGCATGATCGCCGCACCACGATCCCGGCAGCGCGCTTTAAGGACTGCGATGATTTGCGCCTGGATCGAGACGTCGAGTGCCGTCGTCGGCTCGTCGGCGATGACAAGGCGCGGATTGGCGCAAAGGGCAAGCGCGATGACGACCCGCTGGCGCATCCCGCCCGAGAACTGGTGAGGATAATGTTCCATGCGTTGGACGGGCGACGGGATTCCGACTTCGCCCAGGAGTTCGATCGCGCGCGCACGTGCGTCCGCCGCACTGAAGTCGGCATGGGTGAGGATCGTCTCCGTCAACTGTCGCCCGATCGTGTAAAGCGGATTAAGACTCGTAAGCGGGTCCTGAAAGATCGTACCGATACGCTTGCCGCGGATATGGCGCAGCTTCTCGTAGGGCAAGTCGTCAATCCGGCTGCCTTCGAAATAGATTCGCCCGCCCGCAATCCGCCCGGGCGGTTCGATTAAGCCAATGATCGCGGACCCCGTGATCGATTTTCCCGCCCCCGATTCGCCGACAACCCCAAGCACCTCGCCTTCTCCAATCTCGAAGGAGACGTTATCGACCGCGGTAAGCGTGCCACGCCGCGTGGGAAACTCGACTCGCAATTTCTCGACCCGGAGCAAGGGCCGGCGGTCGGGAGGCGTTTCAGCCATGACCGCATCCCTCGTCATCGGAGCTTTGGATTGAGGGCGTCGCGAAGCCAGTCGCCCAGCATGTTGACCGCCAGAACCAGGATCACGAGAGCGATACCCGGGAAAATCGAGATCCACCATTCGCCCGAAAAGAGGAAATCGTTACCGACCCGGATGAGCGTGCCGAGCGAAGGCTCCGTCGGTGGAACGCCCACGCCGAGGAAGGAAAGTGTGGCCTCGGTGATAATTGCGATGGCAAGCGTGATCGTTGCAATCACGAGCACAGGCCCCATCACGTTCGGCAAAACATGGCGCAACATGATCGCGACCGGATGCCGCCCAATCACACGAGCCGCCTGGACGTAATCCTTGTTGCGTTCGACCATGGTCGAACCACGAACGGTGCGCGCGAAATGCACCCAATAGGAAAGCCCGATCGCGAGAATCAGCACATAGACCGCGACTTGATCCTGATACTCGCGCGGCAGCACGCCGCGCATGATACCGTCGACGAGGAGTGCGATGAGGATTGCGGGAAAGCTCAGCTGCACTTCGGCGATGCGCATGATTACCGTATCGACGAAGCCCCCGACATAGCCCGACACGAGGCCGAGGACCACGCCCACGGTCGCGGCAAAGATCACGGAACAGAATCCCACGACGAGGGAAAGGCGCGAGCCGAAGAGGATCGTCGAAAACACGTCGCGCCCGAGATTGTCGCTGCCGAGCGGGAAGTCCCAGCTTCCGCCCTCGCTCCACACCGGCGGATTGCGTGCATCGAGAAGGCTGACGGAGGCAAGATCGAAGGGATTGTGGGGGGCGATCAAGGGTGCGAATGCAGCCCCGCAGAATATGACGAGCGTCGCCACCGCACTCGCCACAGCCACGGGCGAATGGCGAAAACTGTAGGCAAGATCGCTGTCCCAGGCGCGCGCCAATGCCGAACTTCGACGGCTGGGCTCATGCGCGCCCAACCCGGCATCGTTGCCGAGTGCGGGCTCAGCCATACCCGCCCCCGGCGATGGCTCGGTCGACCCTGAGGCGCGGATCGACGACGTAATAAAGAATGTCGACGACGAGATTGATCGCCACGAAAAGGAAGCCGACGAGCACCAGATAAGCCGCCATCACCGGAATGTCGACGAAGGCGACCGCCTGGATGAAGAGGAGCCCCATGCCCGGCCACTGGAAAACCTGCTCTGTGATGATCGCGAACGCAATAATCGAACCAAGCTGAATGCCGGTAATGGTGATGACGGGTACGAGCGTGTTTTTAAGCGCATGGCCGAAATTGATCGCGCGGTTGGAAAGGCCGCGCGCGCGCGCAAACTTGATGTAATCGGTTCGCAGGACCTCGAGCATCTCGGCACGCACGAGACGGATAATCAGCGTCATCTGGAAGAATCCGAGGGTCACCGTCGGCATCAGGAGCGCGCGCAGGCCCGAGACGGTGAGAAGTCCGGTTGTCCACCAGCCGAGGCGGACGACCTCGCCACGGCCGAAGGCGGGCAGCCAGCCCAGTATGACCGAGAAGAGCAGGATCAGGAGTATGCCAATAAGGAAGGTGGGCAGCGATACGCCCACCAACGAAAGTCCAAGAAACAGCTTGCTCTGCCATTTATTGCGGTTGAGCCCCGTATAGACGCCGAGTGGTACGCCGATAACGAGTGCGAAGATGGCCGCGGCGAAACTGAGCTCGAGTGTGGCCGGCAGACGCTCGGCAATGAGGGTCGAGACCTTGCGGCCTTGGCGGTAGGAGACGCCGAACTCGCCTTTCACGGCGTTGCCCGCGAAGCGCGCGAACTGCACGACGAAGGGATCGTTGAGGCCGAGCTGCTGGCGCAATGCTTCCCGGTCGCGGTCGCCCGTATCCTGGCCGACCATGTTGTTGATCGGGTCGCCCACATAGCGGAAGAGACCGAACGCGACGAGGCCGACGACCAGCATCACGCCGATCGACTGGACGAGTCGGCGGAGGATGAACGCAATCACGCCGCCCCCGTGCGTGTACTGCGACGCGAGCCCGCCGCGATTCCGACGAATGCAACGGTCTTGTCCACCAGGATCGTGCCCCGACCCGGCACCCTATTTGACTTGCACCCAGTTCCAGTTGAACACGTTGTCCGGTAGCTGAACCAGGGTCACGTTATCCTTGACACCCCAGGCGAGCGCTTGCTGGTGGAGCGGGATGTGCCCGAACTCCTCCTTGTGGATCTTGAAGGCTTCGCTGATTTCGGCCTGGCGCTTCTTGGGATCGACCTCGCCCTGGATTTGTCCGGTCAGTTCGTCGACCTTGGCATTGGAATAGCTGCCGTAATTGAAACGACCCCGGCCGAGCGCCTGGTCATGGGTGCCGATCAAGTTCCACAGCGGATTCCATGAATCGTATGTGTCGGGCGTCCAGCCGAGCATATAGAAGCTCCGCTGATAATCCTGAAGCTTGGCGAAATATTTGCTCTTGGTTTCCGCGAGGAGGTTCACTTTGACGCCGACTCGCGCAAGCATCTGCGCCACCGCCTGGCAAATCTGCTCGTCATTCACATAGCGGTCATTCGGGCAATTCATTCCGACGGTGAAGCCGTTCGGATATCCGGCATCGGCGAGAAGTTTTTTCGCCTCGTTCGGATCGTAGGCGTAGCGGTCGTTGAGCGACTTGTCCCAGCCATTGACGGAGGGTGCAACCATCAGGCCGGACGGCGTCGCAGCCCCGCGCATTACCTTGCTCACGATCGCATTCTCGTCGATTGCAAGATAGAACGCCTTGCGCACCCGCACGTCCTTGAAGGGGTTCTTGCCCTTGACATCGGAGTCGGTCAGTTCGTTCAACGTCTGATTCATGCCGAGAAATATCGTGCGCATTTCTGGGCCCTGGAGAACCTTGCGGCCCGGCGTTTTATTGATGCGATCGACGTCCTGGATCGGCACCGTGTAGACCATGTCGACTTCGCCCGAAAGAAGGGCCGCGACGCGCGTTGCGTCCGACTTGATGACGCGGAAATCGACGTCGGTCAGGTCGTGCTCGACTTGACCCCACCAGTCGGGATTTGGGACGGCGACCGTGCGTACGTCGGGCTCGCGGGACTTCACCATGAAGGGACCGGTGCCGTTCGTGTGCAGGATGGCGTAGTTCTCTTCCTTCGAGCTTGCGGTCGTCGCCTTCACCGCCCCGTTCTTCTCCGCCCATGCCTTGGACATGATGTACCACTGGGAGAACTGGCCAGGCAGGAGAGGGTCTGGTGCCTTGGTGATGAAATCGACCGTCATCGGATCGACGATCTTGACCTCGCGCACGGAACCGAGCTTGCCCTTGAGGTCGGAGCCGTCCCCTATCACGCGCTGATAGGAAAAGAGCACGTCGTCCGCCGTGAAGGGCGAGCCATCGTGAAATTTGACGTTGGGGCGCAGATGGAAACGCCAGGTCGTCGGATCGGTCTGCTCCCACGAGGTGGCGAGTTTCGGCACCATCTCGAGGCCCTTGCCGCGCCCGACGAGCGGTTCGTATACGTTGCCGAGAAAGCCGAGCAGGAACGTTTCGTTCAGATAATAAGGCTCCATCGCCGAGACGTCGCCGTCGTTCGCCCAAGTAAGTGTCGTGGCAGACGCTGTTCCGAAGAATCCACATGCGAGCGCCGTAGCAAGCGCTACGATCCTTGCCTTCCCTGCCATCGACGCCTCCCAGACCGCTTATTCGGTTGTTTGGATAGTGCCCTGTTCGCCTGCCGACAAAATGCGACGAATGAGCCTTCTAACGGCCGCTCGTCGCGTTTCTCGGTTCCCGAGAAAGCCTAGGCGGTTACAATTTTTTGTGTCAACTGGTTTCGCGCCGCGTTAAAGCGCGCCGGCGGCGATCAAGCACCCTTCGCGGCCAAGCCTTCCGGGATACGTGCCGCACCCTCATCGAGGCGGGCGATCGCTTCCGCACTCGACATCACGTCGCCGAAAGCGCGGATGAATGTCGAATAGGTCACGAGATTGTCGAGATCGGTGCGTGCTGCATTGGCGTCCGAGACCATGATGGTCTTGAAGTCAAGAAACGCCGCCTCCCGTGCAGTCGATTCGCAACAGACGTTCGTGACAGTGCCGGCAATCAGCAGCGTGTCGAGTCCATTGTCGCGTAGCAGTCTTTCGAGCCGGCCCTTGCTTCCGCAGAACCCGCTGAAGCGGTTCTTGGACACAATGGCCTCACCCGGCCGAAAATCGAGCAGCGGCCAGATCGCATGACCTTCATGGCCTTCGGTGAGGACATCGCGAAAATGTCCGCCCGTCTCCGGTCCCATCACGTGATCGAACAGGACTTGCCACCGGTCGGCCTCGTCGGGTCCGTAGGTCGATACGACCCATATAATCTTGCCCCCCGTCCGGCGCACCGAATCGGCGAGGCGGTTGATCGCCGGGACCACGTCGCGCGCCGGATCCAATGCGGTCGGCCAACCTTCTTTCAGGAAGGCCGTTTGCATGTCGACGACGACCAATGCCGTGCGTCGGGGGTCGAGCCGGTCATAGCAGTGAAGCCTGCCGCGACGCGCCGTGATGCGTGCGACGAGTTCGGCGGGGAACGGATATCCGGTTATGTCGTTGCCCATTTTCGCCGAATTCTATTCGAAGAACTCGGTGACAAAGTACTTGACCGTTTCGCCGCCGAGGACACGCGGCCGATGGCGGTGGGTGGATCCAGCCGGAATGTGGACAATGTCGCCCGGTCCTGCCTCGACCACGTTATCCGCAAATTCGTAGCGGATGCGGCCGGAGACGATATAGGCCGTGTGACCCGCCTCGCACCAATGGTCGCCATCGTGGCCGGGTTTGCGCTCTTGGTAACGCACGATGAGGCCATCCGGCATGCGCGCTTCCTTGCCGAGAACCCCGGGGGAGAGTGGACGAAGTGGCGCACTGCTTGCGTGAAATACGTATGGACTGTCGGCGGCCGCGACATCGCCCGGCATTGCTTCCTCCCTCGACCATGATGTGCGCGGTGTCATAGCAGGGGTACGGTCCCGCGTACAACCCGAATGAAGGACCGCTCAATCGCACTTGAGCGCGATCGTCTTCCAGGCGGCCGTAACCACGAGGGCAAGGGTTGCGGCGACGAGCAATAGCCGGCCAACGGTAATTGCAACGGCGAGGTTTTCGGAATGGGAACGCGCAAACCTGGAAAACGGAAAAGCTGTTCAAAAAATACGATATTTTTTACATTAGCCGTGATAGATGTTCGGCGGATCGGACGCGTCGCGCCCGGGCTGCGGATCAGGGGATAAACTATTGGTTTCGAACGGCTCGATGAACGGGGCTGGCGCTGTGCGCGGGCTCGGGGCAGCTGTTGCGCGCCTCGGCCTGGCCTCGTTTTTCATCCTTGCGAGCTGCTTTTTTGGGCTTGGCTGGGCGCAATCGGATGGGCCGGCGGCCGCGGATGCGCTCGCGCCAATCATTCAAGCGATGCTTGCCAGCGACTCGCCACCGGCCCTCGATGCTCGGGGCCTGGATATCCCGGCCCTCCGCCGCTTTTACGACGCACGCAACGACGCACCCGCTTGGACGGGAAGTGTCGAGGCGCAGCAGGCGGCAGCACTTCTCCTCGCAGCACTGGATCGGGCGGGCGACGACGGACTGGACCCTGCCGACTATCACGTCTCGGCACTCACAGCGCACGCCGCAGCGGCCGACCCGACGACGACGGCCGAGCGGGAATTGCTATTGACCGACGCGTTTCTCCATTATGCCCACGATATGCGCCTCGGCCGGGCGACGCCGGACGACGTCGATGACGAGATCGCACTGCCCGTCGAGCACTACGATGCGGGGGCGGCCCTCGCCCTCGCGCTCAAGGAGGGTAGCCTCGCGGCGCTTATTGCGGATCTGCCGCCGCATTATGCCGAGTACACGGCGCTCAAGACGGCACTCAAAGCCTATCGCGAGCGCCTCGCCGCGGGGGAATGGCCGCAGGTCCCAGATGGCGACGAGATCAAGTTGGATGGCAACGATCCCCGCCTGCCTGCCCTTCGCAAGCGGTTGGCGCAGGAGGATCCGGCACTCGCCCCGACGCAACAGGCGGCCAGAAAAGGCGATCTCGCCGAGGCGATCAAACGCTTCCAGGCGAGAAACGGCCTCGAGCCGGACGGCCGGGCAGGTACCAGAACCCTTGCCATGCTCAATATCTCGATTACCGAGCGCATCGCACAGATCGTCGCGAACATGGAGCGTTGGCGCTGGATGCCGCGCACGATCGAGAACAGCTACGTCATGGTCAACACCGCGGACGGCACGCTCCGAGTCGTCGAGGATGGGTCGGTTGTCCTGACGTCCAAGGTCGTCGTCGGCGATGAGAAGCATCCGAGCCCGATCCTGCGCGCCGTCGCACGCAGCGTTACGGTCAATCCGCCCTGGAATGTGCCGATGTCCATCGCGGTCAAGGAAATGTTGCCGAAGCTCAAACACGACCCGACATATCTCATGGGCGAGGAAATTGTCGTACTGAACGGACCCGATGGCGATCCCTATGGGGTCAACGTCAACTGGCGCCGATATTCGAAAAATCATTTCCCTTACGTTCTACAGCAGCTTCCAGGGCCCAAGAACGCCCTCGGCCAACTCAAAATAGAGTTGCCGAATAGATTCGACGTCTATTTGCATGACACGCCATCGAAGAAACTCTTCGCACGTGCCCAGCGCGACTTCAGCCACGGCTGCATCCGGGTCGAGGAAGTCATGGGGCTCGCCTCGTTGCTATTGACGGGGAACACGGACGATGCGGTGGAGGATCTCAAGTCGAAAATCGAGGACGGCGCCACATATCACCTCCCCGCCAAGCACCCGCTCCCCGTCTACGTCGTCTATTGGACCGTCGTCACCGACGCGGACGGTGCAATTTCCTTTCGGCCCGACACCTATGGCCGGGATGCGCGCGTGATATCGGCGATCGCCTCGCGTGTTCGGCTTTCGATGCCTGGCCCAGGGCAAGTGTCGCATGGCGTTCGCCAAGGCAACGGTTGAGCGCGTGCCGGCGAGTGTTGGTCATGTGACGAACAGGACGATACCGGTAAGGACGAGCATGCCCGTCCAGACGATGTCGAAATTGATCCAGCGCTTGCGGAGTATATCGACGCCGAGCCGGTCATAGACGACGAGCGCCACGGCACCGGTGACAGCCAGCGTGGCAAGCGTATGTACGCCAACGGCCGCAAGCGAAATCGCCAGCGCACTTTCGTAAAGGCCCATGGAATTTGCGCATAACGGAAGGAGAGCCGGCATCAGCATGAGCCCTGCGCCGTGTGCGCTCGCCATCAGGAAAGACCAGACGAGCAATCCCGAAAGACCGGTCGTCATGCCGATGCGCACGCGATGGCGATGGCCGTAAAGCGCACGATAGAGCGCCCAACCGATCAAGATCGCGCCGGCGACAGGCCGCAGAGCGGATGAATCGATCTCGGCGCCCACCACCACCGCGGCGGCAATCATCAGGATCGACAGCGCGTGGCCGGCCGCGATCGGGATGAGCGAGACTATGACGACTCGGCGGCTTCGGCGATGCAAGCCGAGGGCCACGGCGAAGAGCCAACCCATCGCCGGATTGAGACCGTGGAACGCGCCAAGGCCGACGAGCGCCATCCAAGGCCATATCGTCGTCACGGCCGGGACTTACGTTCAGCCTCGCATCCCGAGGCCAGTTCGCACCTCAGGGATAGCAATAGGAGTCCGAGGAGCAGTCCCCGCCTTCGAGCCGCACTTGGTGCGGCCGATGGCTCTCCGGCCATGCGATGAAGAATTTCGGATCGAAGGCAATCCCGCCATCGGACCCGGCATCGAGCTTCACCATCCAGCCGTCAACGCCTTCCGGATAGAATTGCTCGTCGATCGCGCCGTATAGCGAATTCGTGAAGTAGACCCGGCGACCGTCGCGGCTGATCTCAACCATCTGCGGCCCGCCGTTGAGCTTGCGGCCGGCGGCACCCGGGTGGGTCGACTTCGACACAATGCCGCCAATCTTCACCTTGCCCGAGAGTTTTGGCGAGAAGGGATCGGACACGTCGTACTGACGAAGCTCCCCCGTACCCCAACACGCGACGTAAAGAAAGCGATCGTCCATCGAGAGGTCGATATCAGTGACGAGGGGCGGCACGGCCTTGAAACCCTTGAGCATGGGCGGCAAATCGTCCGCACTCGCGGGCTCCGCGGGAATTTCAGCGACCTTCTTGACCGCCCACTTGTCTCCCTCGCGATGCCATACCCAAATTGACGACGAAAGGTCCTTGAGGCTAACCACGCAATTCACGAATCCGTATGCCTTCGTGGGATCGTGCGCGGGGCGAAGCTCGAAAACCAGTTGGTGCTCCGGGCCGAAATCGATCTCCTGTCGATGCTTGCGCCCATGGAGGTCCCAAAAGTGCAGCTTTCGCCCGTATCGACTGCCAAGAAGGACCTCGGGTACCAGGCCATTCTCGAACGTCGCAGGCAGACCCCATTCGCTCGTGATCAGCGTGTCATGGCCGAGATGCCACCATACGTCGTAGGCGAGCTGCTGAGGTCCGCGGTCGATTTCCCATCGGCCGCGAATGTCGAAACTTTCCTGGTCCATCAGAAAGACCCCGCCGGGCGCCTCCCCTTTCCCATTGGCAAGTGCCGCCACGTAGATTCCTTCGGGTCCACAGTGAATCGTGTGCGGCCGCGTATAGCCCGCTTTGTCGGCGACTTCGTCCGGCTCGAGAACGCGGACGATTTTCGGATTGCGCGGGTCAGCCTTGACATCGAGGATGTGAATGCGGGACGAGCGCAAGCCGGGCACGATTAGGTAGCGTCGCTCCATATGTGCGTGCGGAGCGTTGGGGCAAAGACAGGAGCTGCAGGCATTCCAGCCGAAATGGTGCAATTCGTCCCCGACATTGGGCATCGTCACGTTGCCGACGATGCGCCCGTAGTTTGGCGAGCCTCGATCGACGTCGACGACCGATAGGGCGTCTGGAACCTTTCGCCGAGGATCGAAGCTCGCGACGTATGCCAGGGTTTCCGCCGGCGCCTTCATGGCCGACCGTGGCGAAGGATAAAACGAGGGATCGGGTCTCCAGCTTGTCATGTCCGGATCCTTTCGTTGAGCCTGTTGACGAATCGCCTGCCGGCGTTCTTATGCCGCAACCTCGTCGATCGAGTTATCCGAACCAGGCTTGCAGGGTATGCCGCGGCGAACGCGGAGTCCACAGATGCGCCAAACGGCGTTATGTTTGGGCGTCACGTCGGCGCGCATGGAATACCGATGAGGAATGCGCGATGCGTAAGATCGTTGTCCTTATTGCCATTTTCATGTTTGGACCGCTCGAGGCAGCACTTGCAACCGGAAGTGCCCAGGCAGCACCTTCGATCACTCAGGCCGAGCAATTCGTCCATCGAGTCGGTGACGAAGCACTCGACCTCCTCGCACGCTACAACAACCGACCGAATCCGCAATATCGCGACCGGCTAAAGGCGCTCATCAGCGAGAACTTCGATCTCGAGCGCGGGACGAAATTCGTTCTAGGACGATACTGGGACTCGGCAACTCCCCAGCAGAAGAATCAGCTCGTGGCGTTGCTACCCGCTTACGCGCTCGAAATCGCCACGCGAACTTTCTTCGCATTGCGCGCGCGCGATATTCAGGAATTCACCGTTGTCGGCGCCACACCTTCGGCCGAGACCGACGTTCTTGTCTTGACGCACGTTAGTGTCGGTGGCTCACCACCGCTGAACATCGGATGGCGGGTGCATGAGGCGAACGGCCGGCTCAAGGTCGTCGACGCAACCGTTGAGGGCATTAGCGTCGCGATCACCTTGCGCGACATGGTCGGCGCCGAGGTCGCGCAGAAAGGCATTGCAGGTTTGATCGCGGACGTTAACACGAAGCTGCGCGAATTGAATGCGGCAACCGATTGAGGCGGCCGACGTCATTGGTTGTCTGACCCTCCTTATCGCGCCGTCTCCTGCAAACGAAAGAGAGGAATGCATCGCGTTGGCGAGGCAATGCCGAGTCGCTTCGGATTCGAAACGCGATTTATTGCGAGGACGATCGCAGTGCCGAGAGCCGACCGATTGCGCATGCCGCCCTCTCTTGCCCGCCGTTATCGCGAGGTCCTTCGCCGCGGCGACTCGCGTTTGGCCGATAGGCGGGTCTCGTGTGGCGAATCCGAAATTCGCCACATCTGGGTGCGGGGCTGTCAGCGAATTTCGGATTCAAAGCACAATACTGCGTCGTGTACGACGAATAATTCCGAACTTCTCCAATCGTCATGCCCGGGCTTGACCCGGGCATCCACGTGCTGCCGCCCAATCGCTGAAAGACGTGGATGGCCGGGTCTCGGCCTTCGGCCGGCCCGGCCATGACGTCAAAGGGAACGAACTCTCAGACTTGGCGCAATCACAAGAGGCTGTATCTCGTGTGGTATTCGGATTTGAAGTTCCTAAACGCGGATGCCACCATACTGTTAGGAATTTCAAATCCACCACACTCGTATCGAATTTTCACACGGGAGGCAGCGCGATTTTTGCGCGAGAATTGGCGTAAACGATGAGGCGGAAGTCCGGCTGGAAGATTGCAATTACAGGCGTCGCCGCCTTGGCCGTTTTCGGCGTTTTCGGCATGTGGCTGATTTCGTTCATCGCATTCAATACCCGTGTTCCGCTGCCCGACGACCTCGACCTAACCCCGCCAGCGAAGGATGTTCTGCCAGAGCTTGCCGCATTTGCGGGCGTCTGGGCCGGCGACAGGTGGGATGGCGTATTGCCTCATGCAATGGTCGTCGAAAAAATCGACGCCGACGGCTCCGCCAAGGTCGTCTTTGCTTGGGGTACCGACCGCCGGTCGCAAACGACCCATGAGTGGGTGCGTCTCAATGCCCGCGTGATAAGCGGTCACCTGACCATGACCCTGCCAAATCGCAACGTCGCGGAATACACGATCGCGGCGAACGGCAATTTACTTGGCCGATACACGACCCCGGCCGGATGGCGCGGCTACGTTATTCTTAAGCGCCTTGTAGCGGCCAATCGTGCGGCCCTGATCGAAGAGGCTGGCAAGCGGTCCGAACCGCTTTGGCAGGAGATCGATATTCCCGAGCGCTCCCGCATTGGTGAAGCCGCCGGCGAATCGTTCACACTCCAGACGACAGTCTACCGCGCCGACTATCCTGGCCAGCACCCGCTCATCATTCTTAATCACGGCACGGCCGGCACGTTGAGCACCGACGAAACTTATCGCTACGAGCCGCAGGCGCGCTTCTTTCTGTCACTCGGCTATTCAGTCGCCATCCCAATGCGCAAGGGTCGCGGCGATTCGGGCGGCCCGCTCTTGGAGGGCGAGAGTTTCAAGGGACCGCCTCAGCTCGAGATCGATTCCGGGATCGAGGACATCGACACGGTGGTGGAATACATGAAGGCCCAGCCCTACGTCGATCCCACGCGCATCGTCGTGGCCGGACAACAGCGCGGCGGATTGCTGGCCGCCGTGTACGCCGCCCGATATCCGGAAAAGGTGTCGGGCGTTATAAATTTTTCGGGCGGCTGGTGGCCGGAGACGATCCACGGTGGATCGATCAATACAGAGATGTTCGCCCTCGCCGGCCGCGGCGCCAAGGTTCCGATGCTTTGGCTTTACGCGGAGGGAGATCCTTACTATTCCGAGACGCATATCGAGCGGAACTATGCGGCCTTTCGAGCGGCCGGCGGTCGCGGCCGCCTCGTCATCGTGCCCGATCCGGGTGCGGTCAAGGCCTACGGCAATGACCTCTTCGAGTGGAGTGCGAAGTGGGAAGACGATGTGCTGGATTATTTGAACGGGGACACTCGCCCCGCATGGGATGCCGGCCTGAAGCTCGTCTCTTTCGACGACCCGGTCGATCAGGGTCCGATGGAGGGTGCTGTCTTTTATCCGACCTCGGCACCCGCTGGCACGACCGATGTGGGCATCTGGACTCTCGATGCGCGGTCGGACGTGCCACCCGCAGACGGGCGCTTTCCCTTGATCCTCGTGTCTCACGATTATGGCGGGAACCGGTTCAGTCACAACGATAGTGCGGCTTACCTCGCGCGCCGTGGCTTTATTGTCTTGGCCATTACCCACCCTGGCGACGATGCGCGCGACCGCAGCGGCTGGTGGACCGATCGCGCGCTCATCGGCAGGGAATACGACCTGCGCAAAGCGCTTGATGGAATCCTCTCGGATGCTGCGTTCGGCCCCCACATCGATACGGGCCGGATCGGCGTGGTCGGCCATGGTCTCGGCGGCGATACCGCGCTCATTCTTGCTGGAGCAAAGCCCGATTTCGATCGTCTCAGGAGCTTTTGCCGCGATCCGTCCGCAGTCGATGCAACATGCGCTGCGGAACGAGGGCCGCTCGCGGTCCGTCCTGGGCTCAGCGTGTTCCACGATCCTCGCGTCAAGGCGGCGTTTATCATGGCGCCTTATCCTGCCTATTTGTTCGACCGCGATGGCCTGGCCGCGGTGACGATACCGGTTCACATCGAAGAGCCGACCGCCGATCAATATTCAAAGCCCTCCTCCGACGAGAATCGACTTCGCAATCTTCTTCCAAAGTCACCGGAATACGTCCGACTCGCCGACGCCGGACACGACATTTTCGTGGCCCCTTGCCCAGAATTGCTCAGCGCCGGCGCTCCGGAAATCTGCGTCGATGCGCCGGGACTCGACCGGGTGGCTCTCCATCTGCAAATCAATGCCGACATGGCTGGCTTTTTTCGGAGGGCGCTGGGGGTGCTGTAGGAAAGACTGCAATCCACGAATTCGACAGGGTCGAGGGTCCCGAGACTGCCATCGGAAAACGCAAAAAATCGACTCGGGCCGGCTCGACGATGGCGACTCGGCCGCGAGTATCTCAAAGTTTAGAATTACTTGAAAAGAGCCAAATTTGCTCGCATGCTCTAATGCGTTGATTTTATGGATATATCACAACCATACCGTTCGCAATTAAGCATATTTTCTTGATTTTCGTTCCACGGTTCTGTTAAGAGAGTCTCAATCAATACTGATCATAACAATAAATGTGGGGGCAGATCCGATGTGGGAGCCGACCAATCCAGGCCGACGGAGATTCGTGTGCGCGGGCGTTGCAGCGGTTTTCAGCGCTGTCGCCGCACCTGCATTCGCCGCGATACCGCGCCATCAAGTCAGGACTGTGAGCTTCGATAACCTTCATACCGGTGAGCGGCTCAAGGTCGATTATTGGGTCAACGGCCGCTACCTGCCTGATGCGATGGGTGCGGTCGAACAGGTTCTGCGCGATCATCGCACCAATGAAGTTCATGCCATCGACCCGCAACTTCTCGATTTGCTCGATGCGTTGAGCCGTCGGCTTTACACCCGCGTTCCCTATCAAGTGATCTCTGGATACCGTTCTCCCGCGACGAACGCGATGCTGCGTGCACAGAGCGATGGGGTCGCCGCCCAAAGCCTCCATATGGAGGGCATGGCGATCGACATTCGCGTCCCCGGCCGTACGCTTCGTGCAGTCCACAAGGCTGCTTTGCAGCTCGAACGCGGCGGCGTCGGCTACTATCCCCGTTCCGATTTCGTGCATGTCGATGTCGGACGCGTTCGCCGCTGGTAGCACTCGCGTGAGTCCGAAGCGATAGCCCTACGGCGCATCGACGTCCTCATCGACCCGCCTCATGCCGCACGCGGCTGTTTTCACGCAAATTCTATCGTGGGCTTTCGCTTCCCCGTTGGCACGGGTGTACGCGGCTTGCCCTAAGTTCGACGTCCACCTCGCGCGCGACGGCGTGCGCAAAGTCTATTTCGGATTTTGACAGGTTTCACCGGCGTCACGTTCCGGTCATCGCACCTAACGACTAACGCATCGCCGTCGACCCTCAAAGAGTGACGGGCCATCGTTCCCCAACGACGGCCCGTCAGCCCTTAGGCGACCCGCCCTCCCAAAAGGAGGGGTCGCACAATGGGTCGCTTTCGAGCAAGACAAGCTCCCCCGCGGCGAGCTGTGGTTATCAACTCCTGCGCGTAGCGACCAATTTTCCTACAATCAATCCTCAACGTCCGTTTCTGTCAACCCATCTAATTTTCCAATTCCTAATATCACTTTTCGGTGACGAATTGCCAGGGCTACGAACAAAATGTATACAATCAGACAATGGCATGCGCGGGTAAATCGGCGGGGCGGGGCGTCCTAAGTATCTTAAAAGTAATAAGTAAGTGACTTACAAGCAACTTACAGAGAATTTTGATCACAATTATGTGTTGTATGGAAAAAATATGAATACGTCGGGGTTGAATCTCGTTCGGACACGCAGCCTCGCAGACCAGGTCGCCGACTCGATCGTTGACGGCATTGCTACGGGCAAGCTCAACCCTGGCCAGCGCATCGTCGAGGCCGACCTGAGCAGCCAGCTCGAGGTTAGTCGGATACCGGTGCGCGAGGCGATCAAGACGCTCGTAGCGCAAGGCATCTTGGAGGTAAGCCATCACCGCGGTGCTCGCGTCATTGCCGTCGACGGGATTTGGGTCGGGCGGACGCGTGAGATCCGCGCCGCGCTCGAAAAGCTTGCCGCACGCGATGCGCGCCGGGCGTACGCCGCCGATCCCGAAACGTTGGCGCCACTCGATGCCGTCATCGAAAGAATGGCGCGCGCCGCCCGTGAGGGAGATCGACTCGCAGTCGACAGGGCTGACATCGACTTTCACCGAGAGCTTTGCCGCGCATCGGGCAACGATGTCGTGACGATCCAGTGGAATGCGCTTGCAAGACACGCGTTCATCATTCTCGCGCGGGAAAAGCTGGCCGACGGGGATCTCCACGAAGTCGTCGATGTTCATCGCAAACTGCGCACGGCGATCGCACTCAGCGACGAGCCCTTGGACAAGATCGTCGATCGGCATATTCTCGATCGCGACCACATGGCTTTGCGCGGATAAATATCTCGTCTCCACGAACCTTCCCCAACCGGTCGACCGAAGGAGTGCCGATCCCGTGACAAATCCCGAACGCTTTTCCCTTGCCGGCAAGACCGCCCTCGTGATCGGAGGCTCGAGCGGTATCGGTCGCGAAATCGCACTCGGATTTCAGGAGGCCGGTGCTCATGTCGCGGTGGTCGGCAAGACGCCCGCCAAGGTCGATGCCGTGGCGAGGATTTTGAAGGCGAAAGACTCGCGCGCGACGGGCTATGCCGCCGACGTGACCGATCTCGGCCGGCTCAAGTCGATCGTCGACGAGGTCGCCGAGCGCTTCGGCAGGCTCGACACCGTCGTCAATTCCCAGGGCACCACCGTTATCAAGCCTTCCGAGGAATTCACGCCGGAGGATTACGATCTCATCTTGGGAACCAACCTCAGAAGCGTCTTTTTCGCGTGCGTCGAGGCCGGCCGGCATATGCTGGCGCGAGGCGAGGGATCGATCATAAATATCGGCTCGATCGCCTCGCTCGTCGGCCTGCAGAAGGCCGCACCCTATACGACCAGCAAGCATGGCGTGCTCGGCCTGACCAAGGCGCTTGGTGCCGAGTGGGCGCCGCGCGGCGTTCGCGTGAACGCGATAGCACCCGGTTACTTTCTGACCGATCTGACGCGCGAGAGGATGAGCGCCGAACGAAGGGCGCTCGCGACCCGGCGCACGCCCATGGGTCGCTTCGGCGAGTTGAGCGAACTCGTCGGCGCCGCCATCTTCCTCGCCTCGCCATCGGCAAGTTACATCACGGGCGAAATTTTGCGCGTGGATGGCGGCTTCCTTGCTGCGGGCCTCTCCTGAGGGTACCGGCAGCGCTCATACTGCGGAAAATGTTCCTCGTGTGGCTTTGCCGTCGTTTTCGCCAAGCTTATGCGCCAAGGATCGCGCCCGCCGCAATGCCGGCCTCGTTCGCGGCGATTTTTTTACCGTCCTCGAAGCGGCAGCGCAGCACCTCGATGAAGCCGCCCTGGCCGTGGATCGTGATGCTCGCCGCACCGGTTGCCGAAACCTCCCCGATTTTCTTGCCCCGCACTTCGCCGAAGGTGCGTACAACGACCTTTTTGGCGTCGTAAAGGTAAAGTTTTCTGCCGGCGAGCGTGGTCCACGCGCCGGGCTGGGGATTGCAGCCGCGGATGAGGTTGTAGGTCTGATCGATCGGCGATGCCCAGTTGATTCTTGCCTCCGCCTCGCGCACCCAACCTTCGTAGGTGGCCTTCCTCTCATCCTGCGGAACGGGGTTCGCCTTTCCCGCCACCACGAGATCGGCGGCCTCGACAATTGCCTTCACGCCGAGTGGAAAGAGCTTGTCGAAATAGATCGAGCCGAGTGTGTCGTCGGGGCCGATCGTCACCTCTTTCTGGAGCAGGATCGGACCTTCGTCGAGACCGTCCGTCGGACGAAAGATCGTCAATCCCGTCTTGGTGAAGCCCTTGATGATCGGCCAATTGATTGAGGATGGCCCGCGATGGAGCGGCAGCAACGACGGATGATACTGGATGGTCCCGTGCTTTGGGATCTCGCAAAAGGTCCGGGGCACGAAGGATAGCACATAGGCCATGATGCCGATATCGGCCTCGAGGCCACGGAGTGCGTCGTGGGCGGCACGCTCGGCGAATTTTGCGATTTGCAGGACATTGAGCCCCTTCGCCTCGGCGGCAGCCCGCAGCGGGTCCGGTCGGGCGCCCGGCTTTTCGGGGGCCACGAAAACGCCGGCCACTTCGTCGCCACGGGCAAGAAACGCCTCGAGGACTGCCTTGCCGAAATCCTGCTGGCCAATAAGCGCAATGCGCATGCCGCCTCCCCTCGTGATTAGTGCCGATTTTTTCGGATCGGAGATTAGGCAGGAGCATGCTTGAAGGCAAAGCAAAATCGTCGACACTTCGGCTCAGTAACATCCTCGTGCGCGGGCCAAGTCCCGATTGCGCGGGCAAATCTTTTGGTCGATCCTGCCGGCAACGGGCGACCTGATCGCGCGCCCGTTCGATCCCGCAGAGGACGCATGGCGAGCTTCAGCTTCAAGGTCAATGGCAGCGCGTGGACAGTCGAAGCCTGGGACCCGGATGAGCCCCTTCTCTACGCTCTGCGAAATCAGATTGGCCTGAAAGGACCCAAGTTCGGCTGTGGCCTCGGCCAATGCGGCGCATGCACCGTGTTGATCGACGGCGAAGCCGCACGGTCGTGCTCGGTCACCGTAAGCGACACGGTTGGGAAGTCGGTCATCACGCTCGAGGGTCTCGGCACGCCCGAAAAACCGCACCCCGTCCAGGCCGCGTTTATCGAGGAACAGGCGGCGCAATGCGGGTACTGCACGAACGGAATGATCATGACGGCGAAAGCGCTGCTCGACCGTACCCCCAATCCGAGTCTCGACCAGGTGAAAGACGGTCTTGCCAGCAATCTCTGCCGCTGCGGCACGCATACGCGCATCCTGCGTGCGGTGATGCGCGCAGCAAAGACATAGGAGCGGCGTCCATGGATTCATTCCACGAACGGATGCTCGCGCGCCGCGATCTCCTCAAGGCGGGTGGTGCTCTCGTCGTCTCAGTCGGCCTTGCCGGCTCGCCCCTGAAGCGGGCCTTCACGCAAACCGTTGCCGGTGCCGAGATAGATATCGGCAAGCCTTTGGCGCCCGATGAGGTCGACAGCTTTCTCGCGATCGATGGTAATGGCGGCGTTACGATCTTCACCGGCAAGGTCGATCTCGGCACGGGATTGCGGGTGGCGGTGCGTCAGATGGTCGCGGAAGAGCTCGACATTCCGATGGCGCGCATCGCACTTGTCGAAGGGGATACGGCTCTCACGCCGGATCAGGGCCCGACCGCCGGGAGTACCGGCATCACGCGGGGTGCGGTTCCAATCCGCCAAGCGGCGGCAACAGCGCGTCAGGCGCTCCTCCGGCTCGCCGCGGAAACACTGGGGCGCTCGGTGAGCGATCTTGTCATCGAAGACGGCGAGGTACGTACACGCGACGCAGGCGCCAAGGTCGATTTCGGCAAGCTCGTTGGCGGCAAGCGGCTCTCGCTCAAGGTCGACCCCAAGGCCCCGCTCAAGGATCCGGCCGGCTACAAGGTCGTCGGCAAACCGGTGCCGCGTCCTGACATGCCGGCGAAGTGCACCGGAACGCACATCTATGTTCACGATTTTCGGCTTCCCGGGATGCTTCATGGCCGGGCCATTCGTCCGCCGGCGATCGGCGCCAAGCTTCTCGCCATAGAGGAGTCGTCGATTGAGACGATCCCTGGCGTACGCGTCGTTCGAATCCAGGACTTTCTGGGCGTTGTCGCCGAAGACGAGTGGGCGGCGATCCGTGCCTCCCGTGCTTTGAAGGCGACCTGGAGCGAATGGCGAGGCCTGCCCGGAAATGGGGATCTCGCGCGGGTCGTGCGCGAGTCGCCCGTTGAGGAAGACGAAGTGGTTGCGGAGCACGGATCCGCGAATGCGACAGTGCCCGGCGCCGCGAGGCGCTTCAATGCTACGTATTTTTGGCCGACGCAGACTCACGGGTCGATCGGGCCGTCCTGTGCTGTCGCCGATGTCCGCGCGGATGGCGTCACCGTGTGGACAGCGTCGCAAGCCACGCACAAATACCGCACCGCCTTCGCCAAGATGCTCGACATGCCCGAGGAGAAGGTCAGGCTCATTTATCTGGACGGCGCGGGCTGTTACGGCATGAACGGCCATGACGACGCGGCGGCGGACGCGATCCTGCTGTCCAAATCCGTGGGGCGGCCGGTGCGCGTGCAGTGGATGCGCGAGGACGAGCATGGCTGGGACCCCAAGGGACCGCCGCAGCTTCTCGACCTCAGCACCGCACTCAGCGCCGACGGCGACATTGTCGAGTGGCAGACCGAGATGTGGCTGCCCGCCGCGACCAAGGGCTTGCCGAATATTCCGCTCATTGCCCCCGAGGCGGCGGGCCTTCGGCAACCGCTTGGACGCGCCGCGGGGCTGCTTTCCCAAAATGGCGACCCACCTTACGCGGCGTCGAGCGTTCGGGTGGTCGCTCACTGGCTCAAGGACACACCCCTTCGCCCTTCCAACATTCGAGCGCCTGGCAAGGTCGCCAACACCTTCGCGGTCGAAGGCTTCACCGATGAACTTGCGGCGGCAGCCAAGGCTGACCCGCTCGAATTTCGCCTGCGCAGGCTGAGCGAGCCGCGCGGGATCGAGGTCTTGAAGCGCGTTGCGGAGATGTTCGCGTGGAAAGCGCGTCCCTCACCCAATCCCAATGCAATGCAGGGCGGCGTTGCAGTCGGGCGCGGCATCGCCTACATCCATTACAAGCACGCCGAAAATTTCGTCGCGATGGCCATGGAGGTCGACGTCGATCGCGCGTCGGGTGAGGTGCGTGTTCAGCGCGTTGCGTGCGCCCACGATTGCGGCCTCGTCATCAACCCGGATGCCGTCAGGAACCAGGTCGAGGGCGCCATCGTGCAGACATTGAGCCGCACCCTGCACGAAGAGGTCACCTTCGACGATGCCCGGGTGACGAGTGTTGATTGGTCGAGCTATCCGATCCTCACCATGCCAGAGGTGCCGCAAATCGACCTACAGCTGATCGACCGCCCAAATCTACCCCCGATGGGAGCCGGCGAGGCGGCGGCGACGCCGGTGCCGGCGGCACTCGCGAACGCGATCTTCGATGCGACCGGCGCGCGCTTGAGAACAGCACCCTTCACGGCCGAACGCGTCAAGGCGGCAATCGTCGGACATTGAGGCTTCATTTGATATCGCTTGCAAGGCTCCACCAAGACGAACGCGCACCATCGATTGACGCGCGCCGGAAATCGGATTTCACAGCAATCAAATTGGCGCTTCTCGCGATCAGCTTCATCCTGTCCGCGACGGCGGCCGGCCGAAGTGCGGAGCAGGCGAGTGCCGCGGATGTCGAGCGGATGACGAGGCTCGCGGCCGCGGACGAGATAGCGTCTTACAACCAGCTCGGCGTGCTCGAATATTGCAAATCTCTCGGCCATATCGACGACCACGCCATCGAGAACCAGAACCGGCTGATCGCGTTTTCCTATGGTCAGGACAGCAAAGTGGCGGCGGACGACAAGGCATTGGCCGAGCGCGTCGGTCGCTCGGGAATCGCCATCGTCGGTGAAGCGCCGAGCTATGGGGCCGAGTCCCTCGCCGATATCGCCGCGAAGGATCGCGGAACCGTTGCCGCGGTCTGCCAGAGCATGGCGAAGACCGTCGATCAGAGTGCCGCGTTCATTTTCAGATAGGCGCCTCGCGCGCCGTAGGGGGTTTCGTCCCTAATCGCGCCACGCGGGCGGCAGCGGGTCCGCAGGTGCCAGCGTTACCTGCCCTTTTGGGCAGGCGATGCGCGCCGAGATCGAAATGCGCCCGCTGGCATTGAGCTCGGCGTCAATCTCGAATGCATCGAATATCCGCAAAACCTCCTCGGTCCTCGGGTGGGAGATCGAGAGGCCGTTCAAGTCGCACGCAGCGTCGTTGCCCATCGACGGGTGGTGGCTGTCAAGCCAATCGATGAAGAAAGGAATCACGGGTCCGAGCCCGTGGCGCGAGAGGCGCAGGACGTTCCAGCGCAAAACTTCGCCCCCGACCGTCTTGCGCGACATCGTAAGAACACCGCTCGTCCGGATGCCGAGCAGGCGCGCCTTGGGTAGCAGGCGATCGAGGTCGCGCACGCCGACCGCCCAGGTGACGAGGCCGGGTCGTTCGAGCTGTCCCATCCACGTCGCCGGGGTGTCCAGCGCATTTTGTCGCGGGTCGGGTGCAATGATTTCGAGATAGCACTGCCCACCGAGCGAGACGAGAGCGTTGCGCGTCCCGCCGCCAGGATGAACGCCACCTTGCAGCGGAACGACGCCGAGCATGTGTTCGATCGCCGCCATGCCGTCGTCCAGATCGGCGGCTGCCCAAACAAGATGGTCGATCGGGTTCATTTCGATCAGCCTCGGCCTTAGCGCCACACCACCAACAACGACGTTATCGTAACGCTCGATTCGCACGAATGCGAACGGGGAGGATCGGCGGTCGCCTCACCGAACGCCCCGCGAAAAATTGAAATCATCAGATAAGGTGCCTGCGCGCCCCTCATCGGCTGCCTTATCGATCTCAACCGGATGCCGGCTCTGCTTGCCGCGAGTTCATGGCGAGCTGGTCCGAATAACGTCCGCGGAGTTCGATGGGGCCCACATGAGAGACGTACTCCGTGACGAGGCACGGGATGGGCTTTCCGTTCGTCTTGAGCCATCGTGCGCAGAAGGAACGGTCTTCGCCGATCTGGCGACCGCCTTCGAAGATGTAGTCGAAGAAGCCGTAATAATTCGGCGGAAACTCGCCAGCCAGGTACTTCGGGGCGGCATTGCTTTGGACGATCGTCTCGAGTGCGCGCCGAGCGATAAGGAACAGCGCGGCGCCGACACTGCGTGCGTTCAAGAATCCGTTCTCGATCACGATCCTATTGTCCGTAATGACGGGATCGATGTTGTACTTGAACAGCTCGCTGAGCATCGCGCCGACCGTCTTGTCGGCGACGGCTTTCCGCTGGAATGGCATTTCGCGATAGGGGCAACCGCAGCCGACGACGGGCTCGTCCCTGGCGAGCATCGCGGATACGACGGAGGGATGGAAACCGATATCCGTGTCGAGGAACAGGAGATGGGAGCAGGATCGGTCCGACAGGAAATCGGCGCAGATAAGATTGCGCGCAACGTGGACAAGTGTGCGGGCCTTCAAATTGAGGGTGTATTCGATGCCTTTCGCACGCAGGCTTTCGACGAGGGCGAGCACCGACGTCATGTATTCCTTGCGCACGCTGCCGTCGTAGGACGGCGACCCAATCATGATTTTCATCCCTCGGCCTCATGCAAGCACGCCGCGAAATATGCAGCGTGCGCTTGGCCGCGAGGATAGGAGATTTTGACGCGCGCGAAAATGACGCGCTTGTCGTGCCGGCTATTCGGCGGTGAACGAGAAGATGACGGGAGGAAATATGCAGCTGACATAGAAGGACGTGACGGGATTTGTGTTTGGGTAAAGAGGTATGCGTTTGGAGGGCCTGGCGGCGACCTACTCTCCCGCGTCTTGAGACGGAGTACCATCGGCGCAGAGGGTTTTCACGGCCGAGTTCGGAATGGGATCGGGTGTTCACCCCTCGCTATGGCCACCAGGC